>JAWVEC010000346.1:0-3471 GCA_033856975.1 Gaiellales bacterium | reverse complement strand
GCCAAGGCTTGCAACTGCGCTGGCGCAGGATGACGATGCCGCGTCTCGCCCAGATGACCTACGCCGTCCGGAATCTGCGTGATCGCAGATTCCTCCCGACCGCTGCAAGCCAAGGCTTGCAGCTGCGCTTCGACACGGCATCGTCCCCTGCTGGCGCGCCACTCGTCAGCCATCCACGACTCATCCTGAAACCAGTTCTAAGTCGATCCGACGCAGCGGACGTGACCCGGCGCCCGTGATCGGGATCGCGGACGCCGGGCATCTTCCGGTGCTCGATCAGCCGGCCGCGTTCGCGGCCGCCGTTCGATCTATGCGGACAGCTTGAACTCCGATACCAGCCGCTGGAGCTCCTCGGCGGTCGTTCGCAGCTGCTCGGCCGAGGTCACGATCTCGCCGGCCGCAGCGCTGGTCTGCTGGCTCGAGGCCGACATCTCCTGCGCCGTGGCGGACGACTCCTCGGCCACCGCAGCCACCTCGCCCAGGTCGTCGCGCATGTGGTCGGCATCCGATCGCACCGCCTCGATCGCGTCCACGATCTGCCGCACCCGGTCGGTGACGTCCTCGACGCCCTGTCCGATGTGGACGAACGCGTCGCGGGCCGCGTCCACCGTGGCCGAACCGCTCTCGGAGCGCTGCGCGCTCTCCTCCACGACCGCGACCGCACGAGCCGTCTCGGTCTGGATCTCGGCGATCAGCTCGGCGATGCTCGACGCCGCCTGCTCCGACTCCTCGGCCAGCTTGCGCACCTCCTCAGCGACGACGGCGAAGCCGCGTCCCTGCTCTCCGGCTCGTGCGGCCTCGATTGCGGCGTTCAGCGCCAGCAGGTTGGTCTGCCCAGCGATGCCGGTGATCGTGGCCACGATGCCGCCGATCTGCTCCGATTTGGCACCGAGCTGGGTGATCACGGCGGTGACCTCGTTGGCGGAGTCGCGCAGCGCCGACATCGCCTCGCTGGCGAGCCGCACCGACTCCACACCCTCGTCGGCCACCGAGCGGGCGTGGCTGGCGGCGGTGTTCGCCTCGGTCGCGCTGACCGCGCTCTGCTCGACCCCTCCGGCAACACCCTCGGCCGAGCTGCGCGCCGACTCCGCCAGCGCCGCCTGACGCTCGGCGCTGGTCGCCACCTCGCCCACCGCGGTCGTGATCTCGGTCACCGCCCTGCCGGCCTCCTGTGAGGAGCCCGCCATCTCGTCGGCGGCCTGCAGCACCGTCGCGCTGGCATCCCCGATCCGGCCGACCAGCCCGCTCAGGCTTGCGATCATCTGGTTGAACGCGGCGCCCAGCCGGCCCATCTCGTTGTCGCTCTCGTCGTGCGAGCGCACCGTCAGGTCTCCCGCCGCGGCCGCCTCGCTGACCTCCATCAGTGCGAAGATCGGCCGCCGGCAGCTGCGGATGATGATGACGGCGAGCAGGGCGGCCACCAGCGCGCCGACCAGCGCGGCGATGATGCCGAGCATGCGGGCCGTGCTGGCGGCGTCTTCGGCGCGGCGGACGTCGGCGGCGCGCAGCTGGTCGATCCGCGACTGGATCTTGAGCAGCGCGGTGTAGGGCACGCGCACGAAGCCGTCGGCCTTGATCAGCGCGGCCCTCGCGGCGGCGTGGTTGCCGGACTTGAAGGCCGGGAACAGCAGGTTGTGGACGGTGTCGTCATGATGGTGGTCGGCCGTGCTGGCCTGCGACGAGATGCTCTTGATGATCGGGTCGTCGACGGTTGCAACCATCTTCGCGCCCTGGTCGCCCAGCGTCACCCCGTCCTCCCAGGCCTGCATATGCGCGGGATCCCAGGTCGCGACCAGCAGCGACTGCTCGGTCATCTGGACCTGCGTGCTTCGGATCTGCAGGGCGACGCCCTTGACTGCAGTTTCCCACTTCAGCGTCCCCCGCCAGCGGCTCTGCGCCGAGGCCGAGTAGAGCAGCGTGACGCCGAGGGCGAGCAGGAATATCGCCACCGTCGCACCAAAGCCGACGCCCAGCTTGCGAGCCAGCGACCACGAGTTGAACTTGCGCATCGTCCGCATCCTTTTTCCGTTGATAGACCGAGATCGTCAGGGTCAATCGGTACAAAGGATGTGGAATTTAGGAGGGGGCAGGACGCCGCCCCGGGCTTCAGCGCTCGCCGTCGCTGGGCTCGTAGTACACGGTGCCGAGCAGCTCATCCGGCAGGTACTGCTGCTCATCCCAGCCCTCTGGCTGGTCGTGCGGATACTTGTACCCCTGGCCGTGACCCAGCTTCGCCGCGCCGGGGTAGCTGGCATCGCGCAACGGCTTTGGCGGGCGCAGCGTGCCGCGCTCGCGGACGTCCGCCAGCGCCCGGTCGATCGCCTTGTAGCTGGCGTTCGACTTGGGGGCGCGCGCCATGTAGGCGACGGCCTGCGACAGGTTGATGCGGCACTCCGGCAGGCCGACAAACTCGACGGCGCGGGCGGCCGCGATCGCCACCGGCAGGGCCTGCGGGTCGGCGTTGCCAATGTCCTCGGAGGCGAAGATGATGATCCTGCGCGCGACAAACTTGGGATCCTCGCCGCCGGCGACCATCACGGCCAGGTAGTAGATGGCGGCGTCCGCGTCGGATCCGCGCATGCTCTTGATGAAGGCCGAGGCGACGTCGTAGTGGTGGTCGCCGCCCTTGTCGTACAGCAGCGGCCGCTTGCGGGCGGCGTCGTGGACGTGCTCCACCGTGACCGGCTCGCCGGCCGCCGACGCCACCGCAGCCTCCAGGATGTTGAGCGCGTTTCGCGCGTCGCCGCCCGATGTGGCGGCGATCTCGTCCCGCGTCTCACCGCTCAGCTCCACTCCCAGCGCCTGCTCACCGCGACGCACGATCCCGGTCAGCTCGTCGCGGGCCAGCGGCTGCAGCTCGAACAGCTGGCAGCGCGACAGCAGAGCCGAGTTGACCTCGAAGTAGGGGTTCTCGGTGGTGGCGCCGATCAGCGTCACCAGCCCCGACTCGACGGCCGGCAGCAGCGCATCCTGCTGGCCTTTGTTGAAACGGTGGATCTCGTCCAGGAACAGGATCGTCTTCTGGCCCGTGGCGCCCAGACGCTGCTCCGACTCCGACAGCACCCGCCGCACATCGGCGATGCCGACCTGGACGGCGGACAGTTCCTCGAAGTGGGCCTCGGTGGTGTGAGCCACGATCCGCGCCAGCGTCGTCTTGCCGGTGCCGGGTGGGCCGAAGAAGATCATCGATCCCACTCGGTCCTCGGCGATCGCGCGGCGCAACGCGCTGCCCTCGCCGACCACGTCGGCCTGCCCTGCGTATTCCTCCAGCGCAGCCGGCCGCACGCGCTGTGGCAACGGCGCCTGGGTGCCCAGCCGGCTGCTGGCCGCGTCTGCGAAAAGGTCGCTCCCGATCGATGAAGCCTATACTCGATACATGACCGAGAACGACGGGCAGAAGGTGCGGCTGGGCGGGATGGCGCTGCGCAACGGCATCATGGTGCACAGCCTCGACCACTGGGCGGCGGCGGT
>JAWVEC010000345.1:0-6454 GCA_033856975.1 Gaiellales bacterium | reverse complement strand
GACATACGGCTGCTGCACGCGGCGGGCGTGCTCCTCGACCGAGTCCTGGCACTGCTTCTTGGTGCCGACGAACAGCACCGAGCCGCCTCGCTCAGAGATGTTGCGCACGTAGTCGTACGCGTCCTGGAGCATGACGATCGTCTGCTGCAGGTCGATGATGTAGATACCGCCGCGCTCGCCGAAGATGAATCGGCGCATCTTCGGGTTCCAGCGCCGCGTCTGATGGCCGAAGTGAACGCCGGCCTCCAGCAGCTCTCTCATGGTGACTGCGGACACGCGCAATCGCCTCCTCTGTGGGATCGGTTGATTTGATGATCTCCGGTGGAGGCGTCCGGAGCTCCGAGCTGCATCGGAGCACCGCCGGTCGCCATTCGCCCGCCGGGTTGTGGGTGGGAACGAAAAAGCCCGTGGAGTCTAGCCGATCCTGGCCAGATCGAGCGCCGCCGACAGATCCGGCGGCAGCGGCGAGACGACGTCCACCGGGTCGCCACTCCACGGATGGCCGAAGCGCAGCCGAGCCGCATGCAGGAACTGCCGCTCGAGTCCCAGCTCGGGCCCATGGCCGTACACCCCGTCGCCGACCACCGGATGGCCGACGGCCCCCAGGTGTACGCGGATCTGGTGCGTGCGCCCGGTTTCGAGCTCGACGTCGAGCAGCGTCCGGCCCGCCAGCGCCTCGCTGATGGCGAAGTGGGTGACGGCGGGGCGTGACACGTCGGAGTCGAGCGAGATGCGGGTCGGGTCGCGCCGGTCACGCCCGATCGGCGCCTCGATCGTGCCTCGCCGAGAGGCCGGCGTGCCCCGCACCAGCGCGACGTAGCTGCGGTGGATCGTGCGCCGCTTCAGCATCGACTGCAGCCGGGCCAGCGTGCGATCGTCCCGGGCCACCACGAGCAGCCCCGAGGTGTCGCGATCCAGCCGGTGGACGATGCCGGGACGGATCCCCTCGCCGCCCACCTCGTGCAGCAGTCCCTGCACCAGCGTCGCGCCCCGGTAGCCGGGCACCGGGTGCACGAGCAGCCCGGCCGGCTTGTCGACCACCAGCAGGTGCTCGTCGCGATGCAGCACCGGCACGCCCAGGTCGAGCGGCTCGAGCGTTGTCAGGGACGGCTCCGCCTCCGGGTAGCTGACCTGCGCCCCCTCCGCGAGCGTGAACGACTTCGCCCGCGGCTCGCCGTCGACCAGCACCCGGCCGGCCTCGATCAGACGCTCGGCCCGGGCGCGCGACCCGACCTCCTCCCGCGTGGCCAGAAACCGGTCGAGGCGCTGCCCGGCGGAGTCGGGCGGCACCGCCACGGAGGGCATCAGATCAGCTCGCCGGGCGGGCCGGTCGCGGCCTGCTTTGGATCCGGATGGCGCTCGGCCCGGCCCAGCCCCATCAGCAGCAGCGCCACGCCCAGCACGATGAACGTGTCGGCCAGGTTGAAGGTCGGCCAGTGCGAGAGGTGGATGAAGTCCGTCACGTAGCCGTTTCGGATCCGGTCGACCAGGTTCGAGATGCTGCCGCCGATCAGCAGCCCCAGCGCGACCGGAAACAGGGGGTGGCGCGAGCCGGCGCGGGCGAAGTGGGTGATCATCCACACCACGGCGGCGCCGGTCAGCAGGGTGATCAGCTCCAGCCGGCCGGGAAAGATGCCGAAGGCGATGCCGGTGTTGCGCAGGTGGGTGATGTCGAGCACCGGCAGGATGCGGTGCGTCTCGCCCAGCGCCAGGTCGCTGACGATCAGGTGCTTGGTGACCTGGTCGGCAACGATCACCGCGGCGACGACAGCGAGCAGCCCGGCCCACTGCAGCGAGCCCGCCGCCCGCGGCGGGGGCTCCACCGGGGGCAGCCGCTCGATCAGCCCCGTTCCTCGAGCCGCTTGCACTCGATGCACTTTGCTGCGTAGGGCAGCGCCGCCAGCCGTTCGTCGCCGATCGGCTTCTCACAGCGCGCGCACTTGCCGTAGGTTCCCGCGTCCAGCCGCCCCAGCGCCGCGTCGATGCTTGCCAGCAGGTGCTCGGCGTTATCCTCCAGCGACTGCTCGATCTCTCGGTCGACCGTCTCGGTGGCGCTGTCGGCCAGGTGCGAGTCGTTGCCGTCCTCGTCGAAGGACTCTTCGATCGAGTGGGAGAGGTCGTCCTGCAGCACCTGCACCTCTGCCAGCACCCGCTCGCGCTCGCTGGTCAGCCGCTGGCGCACGGAGTCGAGATCGACGCTCACGCCTTGCCCTCCACGCGCACGGCCGCGGCCAGCAGCGCGTCAGCCTGGGCCGCGTCGCGGCCGGCGACCTCGACGATCTTGTCGCGCCCGCCGCCGCCGGTCACGATCCGCAGCTGACCACGTCCCACGTCAAGCACCTGGCACAGAAGCGACTGCAGAGCGCCGTTCGCGCGACCGTCCACCGGCGGTGCGGCCACCCGCACCTTCCAGCCGTCACCGAACCGTCCGACGACCGCCGAGCGCGTGGCTCCCGGTGAGACTCGCAGGGTGAGTCGGGTGGTGATCATGTGCTCCAGAGACGGCCTACAGGACGGAAATCGAGTATAGCCCGGGGCTACATCTCAGACACCGGCCGTCCGGGAGCCGTTATGAGACTGCGGTCAGCTCGACCGAGGCCGGCGAGGCGATCAGCTCCTCGTGATCGCGCACCGACTGCAGCGTCGAGCCCAGCAGCGATCGTAGCCGCGACCGGAACTGCACCTCGTCCGACCGCAGCCGTTCGATCTCGCGCCGCACCTGCTCGCGCTCGGCGTACGTCTTGTGGATGATCTCGCGGGCGCGGCCCTCAGCCTCGCGCACGATCAGCTCGGCATCGTGCGACGCCTGGGCGCGCATCTCGTCGGCAGTCCGCTGCGCGGTGACAAGGGCGTCGCGCATCGCCTGCTCGGTGTCGCGGAGCTCGCCCAGCGAGGTCTCCAGCTCGTGCACGCGATCCTCCAGGTTGGCGCGATCGCGCCACACCGTCTCGTATGCGGAGGTCGCGTCGACCATGATCTGATCGACCTCGGCGACGCGGTAGCCGAGGATGCGCCGCTTGGGGCGCTGGTGTCTGAGTTCTACGGGTGAGAGTGACATGCCGCCGGTTTCGACGGTGCGGCGGCGAGTCCTGCTTAGCGGAATCCGTCCAGCACGTTGATCGCGATCGCGTGGACGAGGTAGAGCACGATGATGCCCAGCATCGGCGACAGGTCGAGCCCGCCGAAGGGCGGGATCAGGCGCCGGAACAGCCGCAGATAGGGCTCGACCGTGTCGTGCAGGAAGTTGCGCACCCGTCCGATCCAGATGTTGTAGGGAAGCTGCACCCACGACATCAGGATGTACACGAAGATCAGGATCAGATAGACGTAGAAGAGCGCGTTGACGAAGTTGATCAGGGTATCGATCATCGCTATCCCAGCTCCCCCGCCCGCCGCATCGCGGCCAGCACGGTGTCGATGATCGCCCCGCGCACGCGCTGCCGCTCCATCTCGGCCAGGCCGGCCGCGGCCGTGCCCCCCGGCGAGGTGACCATCCGCCGCAGCACGCTGCAGGGGACGTCTTCCTCGCGCAGCAGGCCGGCGGTGCCCGAGATGGTGGACAGGATCAGCTTGCGGGCATCGGTGTAGCTGAGGCCGCTGACGATGCCGGCGTCCTCGAACGCCTCGACGATCAGCCCCAGGAAGGCCGGGCCCGATCCCGAGAGGGCGGTGGCGGCGTCGAACTGCCGCTCCTCCAGCGGCACCACCTCGCCCAGCATCCGGAACGCCCGCAGCACGGACTCCTCGGCGGTGGTGTCGATGAAGCGACCGGCCGAGTAGGCCAGGGTGCCCATGCCGACCTGCACTCCGACGTTGGGCATGAACCGGAACACGGGCGCGTCGACGTCCAGGATCGTCTCCAGAGTGGCGGTGCGGACGCCGGCCGCGACCGACGCGATCGCCTTGGTGGGGGTGATCAGCTCGCCCACCTCACGCAGCACCCGCTCCACGTCGATCGGCTTGACACACAGCACCACCACGTCCGCCTCGCGCACCAGGTCGGCGTTGTCGGCGACGTGGCGCACACCGTGGTCGCGGGCCAGCCGCTCGGCTCGGCCCGATCCACGATCGGTCACCATCAGGCGCTCGGCCATCGCCGGGTCGGCCCGCACCCAGCCGCGCACCATCGCCGACGCGATGTTGCCGGAGCCGAGCAGTCCGAGTGTGCTGCGGGCAGGGTCATCCATGGAGAGCGGAGCGTACCGGAGCGGGCGCCGGCCGGGTGGGGATGATCCTGCGCCGCGTTGGATACGGAATCAACCATCTAAAGTCGGACGCAGTGGTGAGGATCCCCGATCAGCTCGCGGAGAACGTGCCCTACTGGTTTGGCGACCGGGGGCGTGAGTGGCTGGCGCAGCTGCCGCAGATCGTGGCCAGGTGCGAGCGCCGCTGGGAGATCGCGGTCGGCCCCGTGTTCGACGAGGGCGGCGCGGTGTCGTGGGTCGCGCCCGCGAGTCGTCGCGGCGGGTCGGAGGCGGTGCTGAAGCTGTTCATCCCCGACCTTGAGAATCGCCATGAGGCGCTGGCCCTGCTGCACTACGACGGCCGCGGTGCCGTGCGGTTGCTCGACCACGACGAGGGCGTGCTGCTCTTGGAGCGTGCCCGCCCCGGTACATCGCTGTGGGAGGTTGACGATGAGGACGAGGCGAACCGGGTGGTGGCAGGGCTGCTGGCCATTCTGTGGCGTCCCGCCCCGGTCGGCTCTCCCCACCGCACGCTGGAGCGGGTTGCCGCCGAGTGGGTCGAGGAGATCCCGGCCACATGGGAGGCGCTGGGCGGGCCGTTCGAGCGATCGCTGCTCGACCGTGCGGTGGCCGCGCTGCGGGAACTCGGCCCCGACCAGGGCGAGCAGGTGCTGCTGCACCAGGATCTGCACGGCGGCAACGTGCTGCGCGCGGAGCGTGAGGGGTGGCTGGCGATCGATCCCAAGCCGCTGATCGGCGAGCGCGAGTTCGACCTCGCTTCGCTCCTGCGCGATCGCCGGGACAGCCTCGCCGCTGATGCTCGCGCCGGCTCCCGCGTGCGCCGCCGGCTCGACCTGCTGGCGTCCGAGACCGGCCTCGACCGCGAGCGCCTGCGCGGCTGGGGCATCGCCCACGCACTCGCGTGGGGCATGGACAGGAACGAGGCGGATGACGAGATGGTGGCCTGCGCGCGCTGGCTGGCGGAGGCGTAGCGGGTCGCGGGTGAGCCCCCCGTAGATGCCATCCCGCTCATGACCAACCCGGTGCCGGGCAACGCGGAACGCGGTGCCGGGCACCATCGACCGACGCCAGACGACCATCAGCAGACCCTTGCGGGATGTGATCTAGCTGCGAACTCGGGTGGGGTCAGACCCCTCTCGTTCTTCATCGAGTGCGCCCCACCCACCTCGGCGAGCGAAAACCGAGCATGGCGATGAGCAAGGGAGGCACAGTGCTTCGCACGGGCCGACCGCAGCGACAAAGCCAGGCGACGGTTTGCAGCCGCCGCTAGTACTGGTTGAAGAAGCCGCGCTCCATCAGCGAGGCCTTGTCTTCGGCGGAGACCTTGACGTGCGCCGGGGTCAGCAGGAACACCCTGTCGGCGACCCTCTGCATGCTGCCGTCGAGCGCGTAGGTGAGCCCGCTCGAGAAGTCGATCAGCCGCTTGGCCAGATCGGAGTCGGCCGTCTGCAGGTTGATGATCACCGGCACGTCCGCCTTCAGCTTGTCGGCCACCTTCTGGGCGTCGTTGAACGACTTGGGAACGATCAGCTCGACCTGTGCGGCGTGGCGCTGGCCACCGTTCTGGATCTGCGTCGGGCGGCCGCGGCCACGGCCGCGCCCGGACTGGGGCTCGTCCGAGAAGATCTCGTCGAACTCGACGCCCGCCCGCCGGCGCGGGTTGAGTCGCCGGACGTTCGGCCGCTCGTTGTAGCGGCTCTCGAGATCCTCGTGAGCAGCGGAGCCGTCGTCGTCGAAATACTCGTCGTCCCAGTCCTCCTCCTTGATGCCGAAGTAGACCTGGGTTCGATGCCACATATCGCGGACGCTCATGCTCGTACCACTCTACCGTCCATACAGGACGCTCCCCACCCGTACGATCGTCGCACCCTCCTGCGCAGCCACCTGGTAGTCCTGGCTGGTGCCCATCGAGAGCTGCTCGAACCGGTGTCGTCCGCGCCAGGCCGGCTCCAGCCGATCGCGCAGGTCGCGCAGCCCGGCGAACCAGGGCCGCGCCGCGTCCGGATCGTCGGTCAGCGGCGGCATCGTCATCAGCCCGTCGAAGCGTAGGCGGTCAAGCGGCGCGACCTGCTCCAGGAAGGCATCCACCTCGCCGGCGGCGACGCCCGCCTTCGAGGCCTCGCCGGCCAGGTTGACCTGCAGCAGGCAGGACGCGGTCGTGGTCGCACGCTCGTGGATCTGGCGGCAGGCGGAGAGCGAGTCCACGGCGTGGATCAGCCGCACCCGGCCCACGATGTCGCGCACCTTGC
>JAWVEC010000344.1:0-9837 GCA_033856975.1 Gaiellales bacterium | reverse complement strand
CGCGCCGCGCATGCTCGAGAAGGCCGGCGAGAGTCCGGCCGCGGTGCGTGCGCGGCTCGAGGAGCAGCTGGCCACGCTGCCGCGGATGCAGGGCGCCAACGCCCAGCCCCAGGCCAGCCGCGCGCTGCGAGCCGCGCTCGAGAACGCGTTTGTCGAGGCCGAGGGGCTGAAGGACGAGTACGTCGCCGTCGAGCATCTGCTGCTGGCGCTGGCCGAGGCCGGCGGTCTCGATCGCCAGGCGATCCTGAAGGCGCTGGTGGACGTGCGCGGTGGCCAGCGCGCCAACTCACCGGACGCCGAGGGCAACTACGCCGCGCTCGAGAAGTTCGGCCGCGACCTGACCGAGCTGGCGGAGCGGGGCAAGCTCGACCCGGTGATCGGCCGCGACCAGGAGGTGCGGCGTGTGATCCAGGTGCTGTCTCGCCGCACCAAGAACAACCCGGTGCTGATCGGCGAGCCGGGCGTCGGCAAGACCGCCATCGTCGAGGGGCTGGCCCAGCGGATCACGTCGGGAGACGTGCCGGAAGGGCTGAAGGACCGCCGCGTCTGGTCGCTCGACGTGGGCTCGCTGCTGGCCGGCGCGAAGTACCGGGGCGAGTTCGAGGAGCGGTTGAAGGCGGTGCTGGCCGAGATCCGCCAGGCCGATGGCCGCGTGATCCTGTTCATCGACGAGCTGCACACGATCGTCGGCGCCGGCGCGGCCGAGGGTGCCGTGGACGCGGCCAACCTGCTGAAGCCGATGCTCGCCCGCGGCGAGCTGCGCGCGGTGGGCGCGACCACGCTGGACGAGTACCGAAAGCACATCGAGAAGGACGCGGCGCTCGAGCGGCGCTTCCAGCCGGTGGTGGTGGGAGAGCCGAGCGTGGCCGACACGATCGCGATCCTGCGCGGGCTGAAGGAGCGCTACGAGGTGCACCACGGCGTCCGCATCGCCGACGACGCGATCGTGGCCGCCGCGACGATGTCCGACCGCTACATCGCCGACCGCTTCCTGCCCGACAAGGCGATCGATCTGATCGACGAGGCGGCGTCGAAGTTAAAGATCGAGATCGACTCGGTGCCGGTCGAGATCGACTCGGTCGAGCGGCGCATCATCCAGCTCGAGATCGAGCAGGCGGCGCTCGAGAACGAGACGGCCGAGGCGGCCGTGGAGCGCCGAAACGCGATCGGCCGCGAGCTGGCCGACCTGAAGGAGCAGGCCGACGCCATGCGGGCCGAGTGGCAGCTCGAGAAGGAGGCGATCGAGCGCGTCCGCAGCCTGAAGGCGCTGATCGAGGAGACGCGGGCCGACGCCGAGCGGGCGCAGCGAGACCAGGATCTGCAGCGGGCGGCCGAGCTCACCTACGGCGATCTGCCGCGGCTCGAGAAGGAGCTGTCCGAAGCCATGGCACGGCTCGAGCAGGTGCAGTCGGACTCGCCGCTGTTGAAGGAGGAGGTCGGCGCCAGCGACGTGGCCGAGGTGGTGGGCAGCTGGACCGGGATTCCGGTCAGCCGCCTGCTGGAGGGCGAGCTGGAGAAGCTGGTGCAGATGGAGCAGCGGCTGCACGAGCGCGTGATCGGCCAGGACGAGGCGGTGGCCGCCGTCTCGAACGCCATCCGCCGTTCGCGCGCCGGCCTCGGCGACCGCGACCGGCCGATCGGCTCGTTCATCTTCCTGGGGCCGACCGGCGTCGGCAAGACGGAGCTGGCGAAGGCGCTGGCAGACTTCCTGTTCGACAGCGAGCGCGCGATGGTGCGGATCGACATGTCGGAGTACATGGAGAAGCACGCCGTCTCGCGGCTGGTGGGCGCGCCTCCCGGCTACGTCGGCTATGACGAGGGCGGCCAGCTGACCGAGGCCGTGCGCCGCAGGCCCTACTGCGTACTGCTGCTGGACGAGATCGAGAAGGCGCACCCGGACGTGTTCAACATCCTGCTGCAGCTGCTCGACGACGGCCGGCTGACCGATGGCCAGGGCCGCACGGTCGACTTCAAGCACACGATCGTGATCATGACGTCGAACGCCACCGACCTGGCCGCGACCTTCCGGCCCGAGTTCCTGAACCGGGTGGACGAGATCGTCACCTTCCAGCGACTCTCGCAGCAGCAGCTGACCGAGATCGTCGAGCTGCAGGCGGGTGGGTTGCGGGCGCGACTGGCCGAGCGCCGGATCGAGCTGGAGCTGACCGAGACGGCACGCGCCCTGCTGGTCGAGCACGGCTATGACCCGGCCTTTGGAGCGCGTCCGCTCAGGCGCACCCTGCAGCGCGAAGTGGAGAACCCGCTTGCGCTGAAGGTGCTGTCGGGCGAGATCGGCGAGGGCGACACGGCGGTGGTCGATGGCGAGGACGGCGAGATCGTGCTGCGGGTTCTGACACAGGTGCCGGCCGAGGCCGGCGCGTGAGCGACGCGGAGCAGCTCGCCGGGCACCGGCAGGCGCCGGTCTCGGACCTGTTCGCCACGGCCGTCCACCGCTTCGGCTCGGCATGGGCCGATCTGGTGGTGGCGGCGGTGATCGCGATGGCGCTGGGCTCGGCACCGGTGCTGGTGGTGGCCTCGCAGTCGGACAAGCACGGCGTCTACGTGGCGTCGATGCTCTGCTACGGGGTCGCGTACTTCGCGCTGCTGGGACATGTCATGCTGCGCGGCCTGCCCGAGCGTGTCGGTTTGGCGCGAGTCGCGAGCACGTACGCGTGCGCCGTGGTGGTCGGGCTGCTGGCGGGGCTGATCGTGCTGGTGCTGCTGTGGCTCGCTCTGCCGCTGTTGCCGCTGCTGGTGTTCGCGGTGCCCTCGGTCGCGGCCGGCGACCGGTCGCCGGCATCGAGCCTGGCGGCCAGCGTCCGGCTGGCGGTCGTCAACGCCCGGCGGGTGTGGGCGGTGTGGCTGATCACGCTCGCCTTCTCGGGGCCGATCGTGATCGCGATGTTCCTGTTCGTGCAGTCGTTCAGCGGCTCTGTGACCGGCGCGCTGCTGGCGCTGGCGCTGGCGGCGCCGATCGCGTGGCCGTTCTCGGCCCTGTTCGTGCGTGCGCTGTACGGCGACCTGACCGGGCGACTGGTGGTCGCCCCGCAGGACCGCACGGCGTAGCGACCCCGCGGCCGGTGTGCCCGGTGACGGGGCGCCAGGTGGGGCGCCGCTACCCTCAACCGGATGTTGCGCCGCCGCCGAACCTGGATCATCGCCGGATTGCTGCTGCTCTGCCTGATGGCGGGCGGCGCCGGGCTGGCGTACTGGATCGTGCACAGGCCCGTCGCCGACGTCCACAACGACAGCGCGCCCTTCACCTACACCAGCGATCCCACCACCGTGCCGACCACGACCACGGGCAACGGCGGCAGCAGCGCCGCCAAGTTCGGGCCGCCCTGGCCGATGTACGGGCTGACCCCGCAACGCACGCGCGACGCCTCCGCGCTGACCAACCTCGCTCCGCCCTACCGGGTGATCTGGAAGAGCGCGGCGCTGGGGGTGCTCGAGTATCCGCCCTCGTATCAGAACGGCGTCCTGTACCTCACCACCGACGCCGGCTGGGCGTCGGCCCGCGATGTGTTCACCGGCAAGGTGCTGTGGTCACGGCACTTTGCGCCGCTGGTGGGCGAGCCCGCCCTCTACAGGCACCGCGTCTACTTCGGCGCCTACGACCAGCGCGTCTACGCGCTCGACCAGAAGAACGGCCGCACCGTCTGGAGCCGGCCGGTGGGGGCCAAGATGGAGTCGTCGCCGGTGATCGCGAACGGCCGCGTCTACATGACCGACCTGTTGGGCAATGTGCGCGCGCTGGACGCCGACAACGGCCGGGTGCTGTGGACGTACCACGCCTCGGGCGCCGTCAAGCACGGCCCGGCGCTGGCCGACGGGCACATCTTCTTCGGCGACTACTCGGGCGCCGTGTACAGCCTGCGCGCCTCCGACGGCCACCTCGTCTGGCGGGCGCAGACCAACGGCCTCTCGAGCGGGTACCGGCATGGCAACTTCTACTCGACTCCGGCCGTCGCCTACGGCCGTGTCTACATCGGCAACACCGACGGCAAGATGTACTCGTTCGTCGAGTCGACCGGGCAGGTGGCGTGGACGTCCACCTTCCCCGACTGGGTGTATGGCTCGCCCGCCGTCTCCAACGGCGTCGTGTTCGCGGTCTCCTACGACGGCACCGTGGCGGCCATGAACGCCAGGAACGGGGGCCGGCTTTGGAGCCGCAAGCTGCAGGACCGCTCGCTCAGCTCGGCCACCATCATCGGGCACTTTCTCTACGTCTCGGACATGGGTGCCAATCGCGGCGCCGCGCCGGGGCACGTCTACGCCCTCAACCCCGGCAACGGCAAGATCGCGTGGACGTTCCACGACGGCAAGTACCACTCGGTGATCGCGGCCGCGGGCCGGTTGATCCTGGCCGGGGCGTTCCACCTGTACGCCCTGAAGCCGACCTAGCCGGCCGCCGGACGGTCGGCGTCGGTCAGTCGGCGTAGTAGCAGACCGCGATCTCGGCCGCGAGCGCCGCGTTGTCCTCCGCCAGCCGCCGGTTTGCGGCCAGGCTGAGCCCGTCGCTCAGCTCGTGCAGCCGCGCGAGCACGAACGGGGTGACGTCCGCGCCGCGCACGCCCGCCTGTTCCGCCTCGGCCAGCGCGCGCTCGACCAGCGGCTCGATCAGGCTGGCCGGAAGCGCCGCCTCCTCGGCCACCGGGTTTGCCACGATCACGCCCGTGTCGCGGGCGAATCCCCAGTGCGTCGCGGCCACGGCGGCCACGGTTGCCGGGTCGTCGGCCCGGTCGCCCAGCGGATGCTCGCTGTCTCGCTGGTAGAACATCGGGAAGCTGTCGGTGCGGTAACCGATCAGCGGGATCGCGATCGTCTCGATCTGCTCCAGCGTGGCGCGGACGTCGAGCAGCGACTTGGCACCCGAGCAGACGACGCACACCGGGGCGATCGCGATCTCGTGCAGGTCGGCCGAGACGTCGCGGTTGGTCGCCCAGCCGCGGTGCACGCCGCCGATGCCGCCGGTGGCCATGAAGTGGATGCCGGCGATCCGGCAGACGGCCAGCGACCCACCCACGGTGCAGGCCCCCAGCTCGCCCGAGATCACGCACGAGGCGAGATCGCGAGGGCCGACCTTGCGGACATCGCCGGCCGTCGCCAGCCGCTCGAGCTCGGCGTCGTCGACTCCGACCCGGACGATGCCGTCGATCACGGCCAGGGTTGCCGGGATGGCGCCGGCGTCGCGCACCCGCTGCTCGCAGCGGCGGGCCGCCTCGAGACCGTGCGGGTGGGGAAGGCCGTGGGCGACCAGCGAGGTCTCGAGCGCGACCACCGGCTGCGAGCGGATCAGCGCTCGCTCGACCTCGGGGGCCAGCCGAAGCAGGCCGGTGAAGCCGCGGGTCACGACGCCGTCCCTTCGTCTCCGAGCGTGACGATCAAGGCTCCAACACGGGCCGATGCTACACTCGGCCGCGTGACAACCGCCGCAGGGACCGATTCAGCTCAGCGTCCGCGGCAGTGCGCCAACCACCCCAGAGTCGAGACGCTGGTCTCGTGTTCGAACTGCGGCAAGCCGATCTGCCCGGACTGCATGGTGCCGGCCCCGGTCGGCATCAAGTGCCGCGACTGCGCCAAGCAGCCGCGCTCTGCGCGGGTGCTTCTGAAGCCGGCCACGGCGGCAAAGGCCGGTGGCGCGGCGCTGGCCGTGGGAACGGGCTTCGGGGTGCTGCTGGCGCTGGTCGGCGGCTCCGGCATCGGCTTCTTCACCTTCGTGATCGCCTACTTCGTGGGGCTGATGACGGGGCGGGCGGTGCTGGCCGCGAGCGGCCGCTACCGCGCCCCCGCCACGGCCTGGATCGCGGCGGCCGGCGCGGCCTGGGCATACGTCGTGCCGGCGATCGTGATCGCGATCGCCACCGGCGGAGCGGCGCGGATCGGCCTGCAGGGGCTGGGCATCCTGATCGCGGGCTTCATCGCCCACCGCGAGGTGATCGGATGAGCGAGCGGCCGCGGCGAGGGCGCGGCGTCGTGCGCTCGTTCCTGTTCGGCGGCGTGGTCGGCGGGCTGGTGGCGGTGGCCGCGCCGCGCGTGCGGCGCGTGCTCGAGCCGCACGAGGGGCCGCTGCCGGTGGCTGGGCTGGAGGCGTTCGAGGGTGCGCCCTGCTGGGAGCACGATCGCGGCCTGCGCGTCGGTGCCGAGCCGGGCGACGATCCGGGCTCAATCATCTAGGCTTCGCCGCCATGCCGGCCCCGATCGCACTCGTCACCGGCGGAGCCGGCTTCATCGGCTCGACGCTGGTGCGCCTGCTGATCGAGCGCGGCTACCGGGTGCGCGTGTATGACGACCTCTCGTCGGGTGCGCACGAGCATCTGGAGGGTCTCGAGCTGGAGCTGGTGCTGGGCGACGTGCGCGAGCTGGAGCCGCTGACGCGGGCCTGTGACGGCTGCGACGCGGTGTTCCACCTGGCCGCCGGCGCCGGCGTGATCGACTCGATCGAGGATCCGATCGGCAACTTCGACCTCAACGCCCGCGGCACCCTGATCGCCCTGTGGGCGGCCAAGCAGGCCGGCGTGGGGCGGTTCGTGTTCTCGTCGTCGAACGCGCCGCTGGGCGACAA
Source organism: Gaiellales bacterium (assembly GCA_033856975.1). Classification (GTDB taxonomy): domain Bacteria; phylum Actinomycetota; class Thermoleophilia; order Gaiellales; family JAICJC01; genus JAICYJ01. The sequence continues at coordinate 3,272 of JAWVEC010000344.1, read as the reverse complement.
CGCGTATCCGGCCAGGGAGGACAAGCCGGTCGCGCCGCTGTCGCCGTACGGCGCCGGCAAGGCGACCGGCGAGGCGTACTGCTCGGCCTTCCACGGCGCCTACGGTTTCGACGCGGTGGCGGTGCGGTTCTCGAACGCGTATGGCCCTCGTTCCGCCCGCAAGACGAACGTGATCCCGCTGTTCATCCGCCGCATCATGGCCGGGGAGCCGCTGACGATCTATGGGGACGGCACTCAGACGCGCGACTTCGTGTTCGTCAGCGACCTCGCCAACGGGCTGATCCGGGCGGCCGAGACGCCGGGGGCGGGCGGCGAGATCTTCCAGCTGGCGAGCGGTGTCGAGACGAGCCTGAACGAGCTGGTCGAGCTGCTGGGTGCGATCTCCGGACGGGCGCCCGAGCTGCGCCGTGAGCCGCCCCGGGCGGGCGAGATCCAGCGCAACTACTCGCTGATCGACAAGGCCCGCGACCGGCTCGGGCATGCCCCCGAGGTGCCGCTGGCGGAGGGGCTGGAGCGCACCTGGCGCTGGTTCGCCGACTCGACGGCAGTTCGCTAACGCGCCGGCGCGGCCACCACAGCCGCCGCACCCATCTGATCGACCTTGCGCACCAGGTTCTCGGCCATCTTGATGGAAGCGGCATCGATCAGCTTGCCGTCCAGTGAGACGGCGCCCTTACCCTCGCCCGCGGCCTGCTGCATCGCGTCCAGGATCCGCCGCGCCCGCGACACCTCGGTTTCGCTGGGCGTGAACACCTCGTTGGCGAGCGCGATCTGCGAGGGGTGGATCGCCCACTTGCCCTCGCAGCCGAGCTGCGCGGCGCGGCGCGCAGCCGCCGTGTAGCCCTCGCCGTCCTGGTAGTCGCCGAACGGGCCGTCGATCGGCCGCAGGCCGTAGGCTCGGCAGGCCACCACCATTCGAGACAGCGCGTAATGCCATTGATCGCCCCAGTGTCGCTCGCGTGCGCCCGTCTGGGACGGGTCGGTGAGCACGGCGTACTCGGGGTTGGCACCGCCGATGTTGGTGGTGCGGGCCTGGGTCGAGGCGGCGTAGTCGGCGACGCCGAACACCATCGCCTCGAGCCGCTGGGGGCAGGTCTGTGCGATCGCCTCGACGTTGGCCATGCCCAGAGCGGTCTCGATCAGGATGTGCAGGTTGATCGGTGCCAGGCCCTTGGCTGCCTCGATCTGGTCGAGCATCGTGGCCACGAACAGGACATCGGCCGGCGTCCCCACCTTCGGGATCAGGATCGTGTCCAGATGCGCCCCGGCCCGCTCCACGACCTCGACGATGTCGCGATAGCACCAGTGGGTGTCGAGGCCGTTGATCCGCACCGAGACGGCGCAGCTCGACCAGTCCTGGCCGGTGAGGGCGGCGATCACGTTCTCGCGTGCCTGCTCCTTGTCGTCGGGTGCGACCGCGTCCTCGAGGTCGAGGAAGACGACGTCGGCGCCCAGCGTGGGCGCCTTCTCGAGCGCGCGCGTGTTGCTGCCCGGCACCGCCAGCTCGCTGCGGTGCAGGCGATCGCGAACCGCCATCAGGCGGTGCCCGCCGCGACCGCGCTGCGGGGAGGGGTGAGCACGGCGTCGAACGCTTCCAGCAGCCGGTCGGCCGTCTCGCGGTGGGCGTTGGTGCCCATCATGCCGATCCGCCAGATTGGCGGCGCGTCCGGACCGAGGCCGCCGCCCACCTCGATGTTGTGTTCGCGCAGCAGACGCATCTGGATCGCCTTGCCGTCGACTCCCTCGGGCACGGTGACCGCGGTCAGCTGGGGCAGCTGCAGCTCGGCGTCGGCCAGCATGCGGTAGCCGCGCTCGCGCAACCCCGCCTGCAGGTACGTGCCGGCGTCGAGGTGGCGCTGCCAGCGCGCCTCGAGGCCCTCCTCCAGCGCCAGCCGCAGCCCTTCGTAGAGGGCGTAGTACTGGATGTTGGGGGTGGTGTGGTGGTAGGTGGCGGGGCGCTCGATCCAGTAGCGCGCCAGCAGCTCGAAGTCGAAGCTGAACGGCACCGGCGCGCGGCGTGCGGCGATCCGCTCCATCGCCCGCGGCGAGAGCGAGACGGGGGAGATGCCGGGAGGCGCTCCCAGACACTTCTGGCTGCACGAGAAGCAGTAGTCGACGCCCCAGCGCTCGGGCTCGAGCTCGATGCCGCCCAGCGAGGTGACGCAGTCGGCCATCAGCAGCACGTCACGGTCGCGTAGCTGGGCGGCCAGCTCGGCCAGGGGATGCGTGACGCCGGTGGAGGTCTCGGCGTGGACGACCGCCACCAGCCGCGCCTCGGGGTGCCGCTCCAGCTCCTCCAGGATCTGCTGGTTGGAGGCCGCCTTGCCGAACGGCGCCCGCACCTCGATCACGTTCACGCCCTGTCGGCGCGCGATCTCGACCATGCGGCTGCCGAAGAAGCCACAGGCGCCGATGATGGCGGTGTCGCCCGGCTCGGCCAGCGAGGCCAGCCCGGCCTCCATGCCGGAGGTGCCGCTGGCGGAGAGCGCGATCGTGAGGCCGTCGCTGCGACGATAGACCGCCTTCAGCAGCTCGACCAGGTCTTCGAGGATGCGGTGGAACTCGGGGTCGAGGTGGCCGAGCATGGGCAGCTGCATGGCCTCGAGTACGCGCGGGTCGACGTTGGACGGGCCAGGTCCGCAGAGCAGCCGGTCGGGCGGATTGAGTGGTGCGAGCAAGTCGGTCATCAGAGGATTGTCCACCACCGGCGGACCGAACGCTAGTTAAGACACAGCCTCAAAGCTGAACCGTTCACTTCAGCGTGTCATACCCATGCGCCAATCTCCCAACACCCCCCCGCGCCAATTATTGGAGTCAAACACTCCCCGCGCGGGATTGACGGTTCTGTGACTGGATCGTTGCAGATCGTCAGCCTGGTTGCGCGAAATGCCTCCGCAGGCCAATTATTGGAGTCAAACACTCAGCAGGCGGGCGTGACGGAATTGTTGCGCGGCCGTTGCTGATTCGGCTATCGCAGCCAGGCGCGGACGAGCGCGTTGGCGAAGCCGAGGCCGTAGCGGAAGTGGGCCGGCTTCTTGCTCGTGCCGGAGATGCGCGACGTGATCGTGACCGGCACCTCGAGGGTCGTGAGGCCCTTCTTCGAGGCCTCGACGATGAACTCCGAGTTGTGGAACTGGTCCTGCCGGAACTCGAGCCCGCGCAGCGCCTGGGTGCGCACCGCGCGGTAGCCGCAGGCCGGATCCGTGACCTTGCTCCACGTCAGCAGCGACAGCAGCTGCGCGAACAGCTTGATGCCGAGCTCGCGGGCGGCG
>JAWVEC010000343.1:0-10962 GCA_033856975.1 Gaiellales bacterium | reverse complement strand
CTGGCCGCCGGCCTGGTCTACGAGGGCGCCGACTTCGAGCTGCGCCCGCCCGCTCGCGAGCCGATGTCGCTGCCGGCGCTGGCGGTGGTCGGCACCGGCAAGCGTGTCGGCAAGACGGCGGTGTCCGGCCACACCGCCCGGCTGCTGCGCGACGCCGGCCGCGACGTGGTGGTGGTCGCGATGGGCCGCGGCGGGCCGTCCCAGCCGGAACTCGTTTCGGCCGGCGAGCGTCCGATGGGGGTGGACGACCTGCTGGAACGCGCCCGTTCGGGCATGCACGCGGCATCCGACTTCCTGGAGGACGCCGTGTTCGCTGGCGTGACGACGATCGGAGCCCGCCGCTGCGGCGGGGGGCTGTCGGGCGGCACGTACCTCTCGAACGTGCCCGAGGCGGCTCGCATGGCCGAGCAGCTGGCGCCGCAGCTTGTGCTGCTGGAGGGATCGGGGGCGGCCGTGCCGCCGATGCGGGCCGACCGCAGCGTGCTGGTCACCTCCGCCACCCGGCCCGCCCAGTCGCTCACCTCGGGGCTGGGCCCTGTGCGCGTGCTGAGCGCCGACCTGGTGGTGATCACCATGTGCGAGCAGGGCTGGGAGGAGACACGCGAGGCGGTGGAGGCGCTGGCGCCGGACACGCCCGTGATCGGGACCGTGCTTCGCCCGCGTCCGGCCGAGCCGCTGGGAGATGACCCGGTCGCATACTTCACGACGGCATCGCCCGAGGCGTCCGAGCGGATGGCGATGGATCTGGACTGCGAGCTTGCGGCCGTCGTCTCGGCGCTGTCTGACCGGGTCGCGCTGCGGACGGCGCTCGACCAGCCCAACGTCCGGCGCGCGGCCACCTACCTGGTAGAGATCAAGGCGGCGGCGGTCGACGTCGTCTGCGAGGTGGCCGCCGAGCGCGGCGTGAGGGTGGTGTTCTGCGACAACGTGCCCTCGCCGCTTCAGGGCGAGCTCGATCTGGACGAGGCGCTGCTGCGGCTGGCGGACGAGGCGGTCGCCGCTCATGCCTGAGGGCCGCGAGCCGCGCGTCCGCGGACGCGGACACGCCCTGCCGTTCTCGAAGGGCCGGATGGCGACGACGCTGTTTCTGTCCGGCGTCGAGGCCGAGCACGCCTACCAGCTGGCGCTCGAGATCGAGCAGATGGTGATGGCGGTGGGCGTGTCCGAGATCTCGCTGGATGACCTGCACTGCATCGTCGAGGGAGTGCTCGAGGGACGCGACGGCGCCGCCGGCGTCAGGCGCTACCGGGCCTGGCAGGCGGTGCTGCGGCGCGAGCGGACGCTGATCGTGATCATCGGCGGCGCCACCGGTACCGGCAAGAGCACGCTCGCGACCGAGCTCGCCTACCGGCTCGGCATCAGCCGCATCACCTCCACCGACGTGGTGCGTCAGGTGATGAGGGCCTTCTTCGCGCCCGCCCTGATGCCGTCCCTTCACTACAGCTCGTTCGAGGCGGGGGAGGGGCTGAAGATGCCGATGCCCGATCCCGACCAGGGCGACCGGGCGTTGTACGGGTTCATGCAGCAGGCCGAGCAGGTGGCGGTGGGCGCTGCGGCCGTGGTCGAGCGGGCGGTGCTGGAGGGGCTTTCCACGGTGGTCGAGGGCGTGCACCTGGTGCCGGGCCTGGTCGAGGCGCCTCCCGGACACGGCGCCACGATCGTCAACGTGATGGTGGCGATCGAGGACGAGGAGGCGCACCAGGCGCACTTCGTGGCCCGCGACAGCGCATCCGGCGGCGCCCGCGCGCTGGAGCGCTACCTGCAGCACTTCGGCGAGATCAGGCGGATTCAGGACTACCTGCTGGCTCGGGCGCACCGCTTGAACGTGCCGGTGGTGGACGCCAGCGACGGCGATGCGGCGCTTCGCTCGGTGCTCGATCTGATCCTCGAGCGCGCCACGGCGGAGCCGGGCGCGGTACCCTGACTGCGAGGATGACGGCAACCCGCACCCGCAAGAGGCAGCAGCCGACCGAGCCGCAGTCGGCAGAGCAGCGTTGCCCCTGCACCGACCTGGCCTCGGTCAGCGAGCGGAGCGCGCTGGCCGCCGGACGGTACCTGGGCCGGGGCGATCCGGCCGGCGCCGATGACGCCGCCAGCGCGGCGATGGTGACCGCGATCGACACCCTACCGGTCAGCGGTACCGTCGTGATCGGCCGCGAGCAGGGCCCCTTGGCGCCGGGTGTCACGGTGGGCGGCGGCGGACAGCCGCTGGAGTTTGCCTGCGATCCGGTCGAGGGCGCCGGCGTGGTGGCGCGGGGCGGAGTGGGCGCGCTCTCGATCCTGGCGGCCTGTGAGCCGGGTGGGATGACGCGGGTGCCGCGTATGTACATGAAGAAGATGGCGGTCGGCCCGGTCGCGAAGGGCCGTATCGACCTGCGCGAGAGCGTCACCGACAACCTGCTGGCTATCGCCGATGCTTTCGGCCGTAAGGTCGGCGACATCACCGCGGTGGTGCTCGATCGACCCCGGCACGAGGATCTGATCGCCGAGATCCGCGAGGCCGGCGCGCGCATCAAGGTGATCGCGGACGGCGACATCACGGCTACCATCGATGCCGCCATCCGCGGTACCAACGACCACCTGGCGGTCGGCATCGGCGGCGCCTTCGAGGGCATCATCTCGGCCGCTGCGCTGAGCTGCCTGGGCGGCGAGATCCAGGGCCAGCTGTGGCCGATGAGCCGCACCGAGATCCGCCAGGCGAACGATCATGGCATCACCGACGTCGAGCAGATCTTCGGCATCGACGACCTCGTGCGCGGCCATCAGATGGTGGTCGGCACCGGCATCTCGAACGGCGACCTGCTGCGCGGCGTGCGCTACTTCGCCGAGGGCGCGCGGACGCATTCGATCGTGCTCTGCTCGCGCTGCAACCGCGTGCGCTTCATCGACTCGATCCACCTGTTCTCGCGCGATCGTCACGAGGAGATCCGCCTGTGACGGTCGAGCCGCAGCTCTACGAGCTGCACGACCTGGCACGGGAACGTGGCGTCGAGGGGTATCGCAAGCTCTCGAAGGCCGAGCTGCTGGTCGCCGTCGGCGACCTGCCGGCTCCCGGCCCGACCGAGATCGAGCGCGAGCTGCGCGATGGTCTCGCGCTGCTGACCCTGCGCGGGCCGGGCGGAGACAACGCGCTCTCGCTGGAGACGCTGGAGCAGCTGGCCGATCAGGCCGAGGCGCTGGCGGGTGATGAGCGGGTGCGCGTGATCGCCATCACCGGCTCGGGCAGCCGTGCGTTCTCGATCGGCGCCGACCTGGCACGGTTGGGCGACCTGGACGGGCTTGAGGTGACCAACCGCGGCAGCCGGGCCTTGGATCGGATCGCCGCGTTGCCGGTGCCGACGATCGCGATCATGAACGGCCACGCGGTGGGCGGCGGAATCGACCTCTGCCTGGCCTGCGACTGGCGGATCGCCGCCCAGGGCTCGAAGTTGCGCTTCATCCACAACGAGCTCGGCTACTGCCCGCCTTGGGGCGGCGCGCAGCGGCTGGCGCGGCTGCTGGGCGCGGGCGTCGCGCTGCGGATGTTCGCCACCTGCGAGTTCCTGTCGGTGGATGAGGCGCGCACGATGGGCGTCGTCGACGCCGTGCTGCCGCGCGAGAAGCTGCTGGGGCGGGCCGAGACGCTGGCCGTGCGGGTCGATCGCGCCGACCGCGAGGCGGTCTCCGTCACCAAGCGTTTGCTGCACGAGACGGCGGCCACCGGGCACGAGCAGGCGTTCGCCGCGCTGTGGGACGCTAAGGTTCGGTCATGAGCATTACCGAAGAGCAGGTGCTGGACGCGCTGCGGGTGGTCGAGGATCCTGAGCTGGGCATGGACGTGGTCGACCTCGGCCTCGTCTATGACGTCCGCGTCGAGGAGGCCAAGGTCACGGTCACCTACTCGCTGACCTCGATGGGCTGCCCGGCCGGCGCGATGATCGAAGAGCAGATGCGCGAGGTGGTCACCGCCATGGAAGGCGTGGCCGAGGTGGCAACCGAGCTGACGTGGTCGCCGCCGTGGTCGCCCGAGCTGATGTCGGACGACGCCAAGTTCGTGCTCGGCTTCTGATCCGCCTGGGTTGAGCTGGAGCAGGACTCCGGGTTCGAATCAGGAACCAGGTGGCGTGCGGATGATCCGGCAACACCGTTGGACTCTGCTGGCCGGCGCCCTGCTTCTCGCAGCGGGTCTGCTCGTCGCCGGCGTGCTGGTGTGGAGAATCACCTCCACCGCCACCTTCTGCCCCGGAGCGTTGTGCGGCGTCAAGGCCGATCAGCACTCTCAGATCTACCCGCACAGAGCCGAGGCGTTGTGGGCGTTGAGTGGCATCCTTGCAGTGATCTCGCTGGCCGTCGTGATCGCGCCCCGGATCGTGGGCAACCGACCGCCGGCATCCCCGGCCGTCAGCGACCGACGGTAGGCACGCCGTGGGAGGCTCGCATCCAACTCGAACCGAGGCCACCATCGGGCTCGTCGCGGCCGTCGCCTGGTTCGCGTTGACGGCCCAGGAGTCCACGTCGGCGTACCCGTGGAACCAGGGCGACGACTTCGCGATCGTGTCGCAGACGATCGGCGGAACGCTCTCGGGCGTGATCGTGATCATCGCCTTCGTGTGGCTGGCCGGGCTCGGCAGGCGAGCGTGAATCCGTCTCCCTACGATCGCAGCCGCGCATTCCTTCGCGGTCGTTATCAGCGACATCCCGCGGCTGCTATTGGGATGGGTCTGGCTCTGCTTTGGTCGATCTGGGTGATCTACTACCTGGTGGATCACCGTGAGGGAGCCGGCTGGTACCTGCTCGTCCGGGGTGCCGTCTCTGAGATCGGATCCGGAGTGCTGCTCGCGGCCGGCTTCGTCTGGCTGGTCGGACTCGTGTTCGACGATCCACGCTGACCCGAGAGACATGGTCGAGTCCCGCCGGCCTGGGGGATACTCGCAGGGTGACCAGGCCTGCACGATCTGCTCTTCGTGGCCCAGTTGGCGGGCGTGATGATCTTCACCGCGCTGGTCTTCGGGGCCTGGAAGCGCCTGGTTCGTGTTTCGCAAACCGCAGGTGGTTCGTAGCGACTGGGTGTATATCGCCACCTTCTCGGGCTGGATCGCGTATACACGCTGGGCGCTGGCATCGTGCTGACGATCAGGCGTTGACGCAGCATGGTCATGCTGGTTTGCTTGAGGCGTGCAAACCGTCCCCGCCAGAACGACCACGTCCTACCGAGTCTTCGTGGTGCTTCTCTGGCTGTTCGTCTTCATGCTGCTGAGCGGGGTGTACGGGATGAACCTCAGTGCCCTCTCCATCGCGGTGATCGCCGGTGTGTTGCTCCTGGCGGTCGCCATCACCGTGACGCCGTGGCTCGGACGCCGGTGAGCGATCGATTCGGGTCGGGCGATGGCTGACGACGACTTCCGGTACGACTGGTCGCCGGACGGCGCCTCGGGCGTGGCTGTCGAGTGGATCATCCCCGAGGCGGGCCGGTTTGGCCGTGACCGGCACGTCTCGCGCGCCGATGCCAGCCACGCCAGGATCACCGAGACCGGCGGAGCTCCATCCGGAAGCCGAAGCGTCACACGCGGGGAGGCCGACGCCTACGTCGCCGAGCTGACACGAGCAGCCACCGAGCGCGGCGCCAAGCTCGAGGCCGAAGCGGCACAGAGGCAGCGCTGGCGGGACGAGCTGGCGTCTCGCTGTCCGCACTGCGGCGACCAGCCGCGGTACTACGACGGCCGCCAGCGGCTGCAGAGCGGCGGTGCGGGCGCCGAGATGGTCTTCGGCGCGCTCTCCGTCTCGAACGTGGACGTGCACATCTACATCTGCGGCTCCTGCGGCAGCATCGAGCTGTTCGAGGACGGCCGGCTGCCGCATCCTCTTCCGGGCAACGCCTCGGCCTGACTCGGCTGCACGGAGTCGGCTATGCGGCGGGCGGGCCGATCCAACCGCGTCGCAGCTGCCACAGGAACCAGCAGACGATCGCTCCCGGGAGCGATATCACGACCACCGCCAACCGGGCCAGGAAGGGCAGATCCTTGTACCAGAGCCCGATTGCGTCGATCGGGTGCCGCCAGCCGCCCAGCGGAATCTCCCGCCCGTCCTGCAGACGGCGAAGCACGTTTGACGTCGCGGCGGCGACGGTTCCGGCGGTGAGGAATGCCGCAAGCCCCAGGAATGGGTGTCGCTGCATGCCATACGAGTCGCGCTGGTCCCAGATCCACCACGCGAGCCAGAGCATGCCGGCCACCGTTGCCACGCCAATCACCCCGACTGCCAAGCGAGCGCGCATCATCGCATCGAGTATCCATGACGACGATCACGAAGGGAAGCCGTCATCACGGCCCGGCGTCGCGCCCCGTCAGCCCGTGAACCGCGCTTGCAGCCGCGCCCACGCGCTGTCGGCGTCGGTCAGCAGCTGGCCGGGGTAGAGGTCGATCGTCTCGGGCTGGGTCTCCAGGAAGCGCATGTTGTAGTTGCCGATGCCGTCGTCGATCACTTCCCGCATCTCTGCCGTCGTGTTGATGCTGCCGTTGCCTGCCGTCTGGAATCCGACCACGCCACCCTGCTGGAGCGCGATCGTGATCGTCTGCGACGCGGCCGCGCTCCACTCGCTGTAGGGCCCAAGCGTGCCATCCGCCCTCACCTTGGGCTGCAGGTTGGTCGTCATCGCCCACAGCCGGTCGCCGTAGCGCGCAACCTCGGCCGCGACCAGCCTCTGCGCCGCCGCGTAGCCGTCGTTCAGCAGCGGCCCGTACGCGACCGCTGACGGCACGCTCCTCAGCTGCGCCATCTGGATCGCGATCGCGTCGTGCCAAGCGGCCTCGAGGCTGCTGCGGTTCGACAGCTGGCGATCGGCGCTGGTCGTGCCGCTGACGGCATGAGCATCCCACTCGGCGCGGTTGACGACGCCGCGGTCGTAGGTGCCGTTGACGCCCTTGTAGGTGCCGGTGTAGCTGCCCGCGCCGTAGCCCGTCTGCATCTCGGTGCCGATCATGGTCGGCATCGCCACCGGCACGAACTCGACGTGGTCGGCCCAGCTGCCGCCGGCCCCGTCCGAGCCGCTGAGGTGGTCGTTCAGCGCCGCCATCAGGTTGCCGTAGTGCCAGGCCAGGTTGGGATCCCACTGCAGCGGCACCAGCATCTCGCCGGGGTGGCGAGAGTTCGTGGGCTCGTTCGACAACAGGTCGAGGTAGCTGACCGGGTGGTCGACATCGCCGGCCATCCACGTGGGGGCGTCCGCGCCGCCCATGATGCGTACGATCAGGCGGTACCCGCGGTCACGCGCGTCTGCCAGCGATGCGTCGAGGTTGCCCCAGTCATACACGCCGGACGACGGTTCGACCTGGTTCCAGAACAGCATCACCGAGACGATCGGAAGCGACGGATACTGCGTCTTCTCGGCAACGCTGCTGTCGATCACGAGCCGCGACGAGACCCCGGTTGGGAACGCGGCTCCGGCGGTGGCGGGCAGCGAGGGCGGCGACGCGTTGCCCGCGCCGTCGACTGCCTCCACACGGTAGGTCGATCCGGCATCCGCCTGCTCGCTGAACAGGGTGCCCGGCACGGTGGCAACCGGGCTGCCGTCGCGCAGCACGCGATAGCCGCCGACGCCTGAGCCGGCATCGGCGGCCGCCGCCCACGAGACCTTCGTGGTGCCGCCGGTCGACTCGGCGAACACTCCCAGCGGTGTCGAGGGGGCGACGGTGTCCACCACCACCGTGATCGCGCCGGACGCCGGCGAGCTGTTACCGAGCTGATCGATTGCGGTCACCGTGTAGCGGTGGCTGCCGTCGCCCGCCGGGGTGTCGACGTAGCTGGTCGTGGCGACGGTGGCGATCGTCTGGCCGTCGCGCGTGATGCGATAGGTGACGGGGCCGGGCGGAGAGTCGACGACGGCGTTCCAGGTCAGGCTGGGTGGCGCGTCGGTAGGCGAGCTGTCGGCCGCCAGGCCGGTCGGGGCGGGTGGGGGAGTGACGTCGTAGTCGACGCTGGTGGCGGGCGAGGCGGCGGATGCGTTTCCCACGCCGTCCACGGCCGCCACCGTGTAGCTGTAGATGCCGCTGGCGGACAGTCCTGAGTCCGTGAACGAGGCCTGCGTCACGGTGGCCACACGAACGCCGTTTCGCATCACCTGGTAGCCGGTCACGCCGGTACCTGCGTCGGACGAGGCAGGCCAGCTGAGCTGCGGCGGCGAGCCGGTCACCGCGGCGGCGGCGGTCGGCGCCGGGGGCACGGACGGCGCGGTGCGGTCGACGATCACGGTCAGCGCCGGCGACGCCGTCCCCAGGTTTCCGGCCCCATCCTCGGCCCGCACGCTGTAGGAGTAGCTTCCGTCGGCCGTCACCGAGCCGTCGCTCAACGACGCGGTGGTCGGCGAGCCGATCAGCGTGCCGTTTCGGCTGACGTCGTAGCGACGAAGGCCGGAGCCGCCCGAGTCGGTGACCGGCGACCAGCTGATCGCCGGCGCCGTGGCCGTCGATTTGCCGCTCAGCGTCCCAACCGCTCCCGGCGCGAGCACGTCGTAGATGACCGTGACGGGGGCGGAGGCGGCGGAAACCTTGTTCGGCACCCGCACGGTCTTCACGGTGTAGACGTAGGAGCCACTGGCCTTGAGACCGGTGTCGGTGTAGCTGGTGGTGCTGGAGGTGCCGATCTGGGCACCGCCGCGGAACACGCGGTAGCCGCCGCTGGCGTCGGCGACGGCATTCCAGTGCAGGACGGGCGTCAGGCGCGTGGGGCTGACCGCTGTCAGGCCGGTCGGGGCGGGTGGGGTGGTCGCCCCGTACGCGGTGGCCGCCAGCAGCGGTGCAACGACAAGTCCAGCCACAAGTGCTCGCGTGCGTCGGCGTGCCCTAACGACGACAGACCTCCTTGGGACGACAGGAGCTGCGCCAACGTATCAAGCTGCGCGGTTGGTATCAACTGCGACATTCTCGCCACGGCGTTCAGGCCGGCCCTTGAGCGCACGGCTCGACCGATGCGAACACGAACGCCAGCACGACCACGAATGCGAGCGCAACCACGACTGTGAGCAGCACACGGCGGCGCGATCCGAGCCCGCCCCGGCGCGCGATCGAGCCCGAGACGACGCCGATCACCGTCATTCCGACCACCGCCGCCGAGATGAAGCACTGCGTCTCCCAGGTGGCCGCGTCGGGGAGCGAGAGCATCATTCGTGCCACTATCGCACTCGCCGGGCGCCCGGGCGGAATGGATGTGTGCTGGAGGCGTGACCGGTGCCGCGGCCATCGCGAGCCGAGACCTGCGAACATATGTTCGTGACGTCGCAGGGTCATGCCTACGGACAGTTCCGCCGCGCGCTGCGGACGGGAAATCCGCGTCTGGCTGAGGACGCGGCTCGCGAGCTGCCCACGCTGGGGCTGGCGGACTCGCTCGAGCTGTGCCTGCTGTACCGCGGCGACGTCGAGCTCTACGAGCGGGCGGCCGCCCGCTGGATCGCAAAGCTGATGGCGGAGCGGCCCGGCACCCGGCTGGATGAGGTGGAGCTGATCGCGGCCGGGATGCGCGGACTGGCCGGTCCCGGCGCGGTCCAGGCGGCGGCCGCGCTGGAGGCGAAGCTCCGCCTGAGCGGCCTGGCTGAGGTGGCCGGTCGCCTCTCGCGCAGCGGGTTGGCGTGACGTGGTTGACTTCGGCGATGGCCGCCGACCCCGTCGAATCGTCCACGCTCCGGCGGCGCGGCCAGGTCGCGACAGCGTTGGCCGCGGTGGCGTGGTCGACGGCGGGCGTGCTGCAGCGCGAGCTGACGATGGACACCTCCACCCAGGTGGCGGGCCGAGCGCTGTTCGCGCTGATCGCGCTGCTCGGCTACGTGGCGGTGGTCGAGCGGGGCGCGGTCACGTCCGCTTTCCGCTCGATCGGCCGGGCCGGCCTGGCGGTGGCTGCGTGCATGGCGGTCGCCTCCGGTGGCTTCATCATCGCGCTCAACCACGCCACGGTCGCCCACGTCCTGTTCATGCAGGCGGCGGCGCCGATCCTCGCCGCGTTGCTGGGCGCGGTCGTCCTGTCCGAGCCGATCCCCGTCCGCACCTGGCTGGCGATGGCGATCGCCGCCGCCGGCGTGCTGGTGATGGTGGGCTGGCCGAGCGGCTGGAGCCTGCTCGGGGACGGCGTCGCGACGGTGATGACGTTCGCGTTCGCGATCGCGATCGTGATAACGCGCCGCCATCGCCACGTCTCGATGGCGCCGGCCACCTGCCTGGCTCAGCTGCTGCTGGTGCTTGCGTTTGTGCCGTTCGTACATCCCGGCCAGGTGGGGGCGCGCGATCTGGGGCTGCTGGTGCTGCTGGGAGCGGTGCAGATGGGCATCGGTCTGGCGCTGTTCACGATCGGCGCGCGGCTGATCCCTGCCGCCGAGGTGGCCCTGATCACGCTGCTCGAGGTGGTGCTGGGACCGTTATGGGTGTGGTTGCTGCTCTCGGAGAGTGTCGGCACGCCGACGCTGATCGGCGGAGCGGTCGTAATCGCGGCCGTGGCGGTGCAGATCGGCGGCGAGCTGACCGGGGCCGGCGGGCGCCTCAGGCAGTCGCTGCCGCCACCGCCGTGACTACAGTCTGATCCGGTCGACCAGCTTGCCCCACGGGGCGCGCGGATCAGCGACCGTGGCCGCGGCGAGGATCTTGGCAAGGTCGCCCAGCGCGAAAGGCCAAAGGCCGTAGTTGAGCGTCGTTCCGCCCGACCCTGTCCAGGGGGTGGGGATGGCCTGGTGCAGCCAGATCAGCCCGGGGACGTACAGCGCGACGCTGCCGAGCAGCATCGCCGGCACCGTGACCCAGTAGCCGGTGCCGAACCGGTCGGACGCGAAGCCCACCACCAGCGCTGCCAGTACGAAGCCCCATAGGAAGCCGCCGGAAGCGTGCAGCGGATCAACCTTCGTGATCACGTCGACGCCGCCCCGGCCGTCGGCGAACACCGGCAGCCCCGTCGCGCCGGCGGTCAGGTACAGGAGCTGAGCCGCGGTGGCACGGCGTGCCCCGAGCA
>JAWVEC010000342.1:0-13651 GCA_033856975.1 Gaiellales bacterium | reverse complement strand
GTGGTGGATCGGCTTCATCCCGTGATCGGACACGACGATCGCGTTCACCCTGCGGCCATAGATCTGCTCCGCCCGCGCGATCAGCCGGCCGACCGCCGCGTCGACGGCGTCGTACACCTCTCCGATGTGGTCGGCGGCGAGCGCCGGATCGTGCGCGGGATGCTGCGGGTCGCGAAGATGCCACGCCAGGTGGCCGATCGTGTCGCTGGACATGAAGTCGACGCAGAACAGATCCGGGCGCTCACTCGCGAGCACGTGCTCGCACAGCCGCTCCACCTCAACCACGTTCTCGACCAGCAGCCCACGGTATCGGTCGTAGTCCTCCCAGTAGCGCTCCTTCATCGGATGGTGCGCGGTGACCAGGTTGGGAAAGCGCTCCGCGATCCGGGCCGCGGCCTCGGGCGGGTGAATGGTGGGACGCTCGGGCCCGCCGTAACCCGACACGACCAGGCCGCCGACGTCCTCGACCGGGTGGGTGAACGGAATCAGCACCATTGCCGAGCGGAGGCCGGCGGCGTTCAGGTAGCGCCACACCGGCGCGCCCGCCCGATGGGCCGCGCTCTCGATCCGGAATCCGCCGCGGAAGGGGTTGGTCGAGAAGTTGAAGATCCCGTGCTCGGCCGGCCGCAGGCCGGTCAGGAACGTCGACCAGGCGACCGGCGTTATCGGGGGCTCGGTCGAGCGCAGCGGGCCGTACGCTCCGGCCGCGCGCAGGCCGGCGATCGTGGGCATGCGACCGGCGGCGAGCAGCTCCTCGACGATGTCGAAGTCGGCGCCGTCGATGCCGAACACCAGCACGGGAGCGGTGGTCATTCGGCGATCGTATCGCCGGTCGCGGCCGGGGAGCGCAGACTGTAGCCCCAGCGCCGCGCCTCGTGCTCCCAGCGACGTTCGACCAGCGAGATGTAGGCGCTGCGGGCTGCGTTCCGGCGCCGCTGCCGCCACTCGCCGAAGTAGCGGTCGTTGATGCCGTCGCGAACCTCGAGCCCGGATGGCACCGCCTCCAGCCCGAGGAACGCGAACACCCGCGCCAGCTCCGCGTCCGGCGCCGCCACCAGCTGCTCGTATCGCAGCAGGTGCACGCCCGCGAGCGACGGCCGGTCGGCGGCGAAGATGCGGTGGCAGCGCATCCAGTGGCCGATCAGCTGGTCGGGGCGGGTGGCGCTCCACTTCTGCGTCGCGCAGGCGACCGCGATCGGATGCCGCGTCACCACCACGAACGAGCAGTCCGGAAACAGCGCCTGCAGGAAGCGGGTCTTGGTCAGGTGCGGCGGCGACTTCTCGAGCAGCACCGGCCGCTCGAGGTCCCACAGCGGCGACCACTCCTGCCATAGCCGCTCCCGGCTTTGAGGTGTCGCCAGCGGCGAGTGCTCGGTCATGTGCTGGCGCTCGGCGAACCCGAACCGGCCCGGTCCGCCATCCACGTGGCCGGGCGGGTAGACGGACTGCAGCTGCTGGCCCTCGTCCTCGGGCACGCCCGTGCCGGAGAAGGCGCTGACCTCGGGGTGCTGAGCGATGCAGCGGGCGAGCAGCGAGGTGCCGCTGCGGTGCAGTCCGGTGACGAAGACGAAGCGATGGTCGGCCACGGTCGAGAAGCGTAGTGACCTGCGGCCGGCGGGGGCGCGACTCTTTAGACTGCGGGGTATGAGCAATCCCAAGCGGCTGATGATCATCGGGCTCGATTGCGCCGCTCCCGAGATCCTGTTCGACGACATGAAGGGCGAGCTGCCGGTGCTGGGCCGGCTGATGGAGCGGGGCGTCTACGGGCCGCTCGAATCGTGCGATCCGCCGATCACCGTGCCGGCGTGGTCATGCATGATGAGCTCGAAGGATCCCGGCACGCTCGGTTTCTACGGCTTCCGGAATCGCAAGGATCACTCCTACGACGGACTCACCTTCGCGACCGCCGAGAAGATGAAGGAGGATCGCGTCTGGGACATCCTGTCGCGGGCCGGCAAGCACGTGGTCGTGCTGGGCGTACCGCAGACGTTCCCGCCCAGCAAGGTGAACGGCGAGATGGTCGGCTGCTTTCTGTCCCCCTCGACCGAGTCGCGGTACACCTATCCCGACGAGCTGCGCGACGAGATCCGAAGCGTTGTGGGCGAGTACATGGTGGACGTGCCCAACTTCCGCACCGACGACAAGGATCGCATCCTGCGCGACATCAACGAGATGACCAAGCGCCGCTTCGCGCTCGCCCGGCATCTGCGCGACTCGCGGCCGTGGGACTTCTTCATGATGGTGGAAATGGGGCCCGACCGCCTGCACCACGGCTTCTGGCGCTACTACGACCCCAAGCACCCCGATTACGAGCCGGGCACCGCCTACGAGACGGCGTTTCGCGACTACTACCGCTATCTCGACTCAGAGATCGGCTCGCTGATCGAGGGCCTCGACGACGAGACGGGCCTGATGGTGGTGTCCGACCACGGCGCGCAGTCGATGTACGGCGGCATCCAGGTGAACGAGTGGCTGATGAAGGAGGGCTACCTGAAGCTGGCGGAGCCGCCGGCCGCTCCGGGGCCGATCGGCAAGATGAAGATCGACTGGCCGCACACGCGGGTGTGGGCCGACGGCGGCTACTACTCGCGCATCTTCCTGAACGTCAAGGGCCGCGAGCCCGAGGGCGTGATCGAGCCGGCCGAGTACGAGAGCGTCCGCGATGAGCTGATCGCCAAGCTGGAGGCGCTGGGTGACGAGCAGGGCGCGCCGATCGGTACCCGCGTCTATCGCCCCGAGCAGCTCTACCACAAGGTCAACGGGGTGGCTCCGGACCTGATCTGCTACTTCGGCAACCTCACCTGGCGATCGATCGGATCGGTGGGAGACGGCCGCGTGCACGTGCGTGAGAACGATACCGGCCCGGACGACGCAAACCACGCCAAGTTCGGCATCTACATCATGGACGGCCCCGGCATGCCGGCCACGCCGCCGGCCGACGCCAGCCTGTTCGACATCGCGCCCACGGTGCTGACGCTGATGGGGCAGCCGGTGCCCGGCGACATGCAGGGCCACAGCCTGGTCTAGGTCGGCCGGACGGGGTCTGACCCCCGAAACGCCCCGAATTCTACGATTCTCGTGCCATCAGCCCGATACCGGTACGAATATGCCCATGCAGCAGGCTTTCGGCTCGGCAATTCGCAAGAATTGGGGGTCAGACCCCAGAGTCTCGTTGCGCCGGCGTGACAGGGTCGTGAATGTGTTGTGCGACCTCAATGCGTCGGCAGCCTCCGGCGCGATGGAGCGCGGCGCGGCGACGTCCCAAAGGGGTTCCCAGCAGCTACCATCGCGGCATGCCCGTGCGCCCCTCCAGACGGCGTCAGATCGCACGCGTGCGTGAGATCACCCAGGTCGCCGCCCGGCACGGCTTCGGCTACGCCTTCGAGCGGCGACCCAGGCGCGGTGCCGATACGCCCGAGCTTTCCCTGGAAGCACGCGGCCGGCACCTGCGGGAGATGCTGGACGAGCTGGGTCCGACCTTCGTCAAGTTCGGCCAGCTGCTCTCGATCCGGGCCGACGTGATTCCCGAGGAGATCGTGGTGGAGCTGCGTCTGCTGCAGGACTCCGTGACGCCGGTCCCGTTCGAGGACGTGGAGCAGGTGATCCAGCGCGAGCTGAAGGCGGACATCGACCGCCTGTTCGCCTGGTTCGACCCCGTGCCGGTGGCCGCGGCCTCGATCGGGCAGGTGCATCTGGCCGAGCTGCACACGGGACGCTCGGTGGCGGTGAAGGTGCAGCGGCCCAACGCTCCCCGCCAGATCGAGGCCGACATCGCGCTGCTGCACCAGGTCGCCCGGATCGTCCAGGCCCGCGTCGAACGGCTCGAGTTCGTCGACACGGTCGAGCTGGTGAACGAGTTCGCGCGCTCGATCCGGCGCGAGCTCGACTACCGGATCGAGGCCCGAAACGCCGAGTTGTTCCGGCGCAACTTCGCCGACCGCCCCGGCGTGGTGATCCCGAAGGTGTACTGGACGTACTCCAGCGAGCGCGTCCTGACGCTGGAGCGGATCGAGGGAACCAAGCTGGGCGACCTTGACCTGAACACGCTCGAGCAGGCCGAGCGGCGCCGGCTGGCGCACCTGCTGGCCGAGACGTGGCTGGAGATGATCTTCCGCCACGGCACCTTCCACGCCGATCCCCACCCGGCCAACGTGTTCGTGATGGATGACGGCCGGCTGGGTCTGGTCGACTTCGGCATCACGGGGGCTCTCTCGACGCAGGACATGCGCCACCTGACACGGCTGCTGGTGGACGCCGTGAACGAGAACGTCGACCAGCTGCCACGCCGGCTGCGCGACCTCGGCGTGCGATTCAACCGCGAGCAGGAGGACGAGTTCCGGCTCGAGCTGCGCGAGGTCTACTACCGGTACCACGGCGCCGCGCTGGGCGAGATCGACCCGCTGGAGATGATCCGCGAGGCGTTCACGCTGATCGCCCGCATGCACCTGCGGCTGCCGACCCGCTTCGCGCTGCTGGACAAGACGCTGGCGACGCTGGGATCGGTTGGCGCCGAGCTCTACCCCGACTTCAACGTGTTCGAGGTGGCCCAACCGTACGCGGCCGAGCTGATGGCACAGCAGCTGTCACCGGGGGCGCTGCTCGACCGCGGCCGCGAGGAGGTGGCCAACTACGGCGGCCTGCTGATGGAGCTGCCCTACCAGGTGCACGACACGCTGGAGCAGCTGCGCGACGGCGAGGTGGAGGTGCAGTTCCGCCACCGCGGCCTCGACCTGCTGACCGCGAAGGCCGACGTCGTCTTCAACCGGCTCGTGATCGCGATCGTGATGGGCGGCCTGATGATTGGCTCGGCGCTGGTGGGGGCGAGCGCGCACGGCGGCCCGCACCTGCTGGGCGTGCATCTGCTGACGTGGTTCGGGTTCGTGGTTGCCACCGGCCTCGGCGTCGTGCTGGTGGCGTCGATCGTACGCAGCGGGCGGCTGTGAACCGCCGCCGCGTCTCGGGAATCAGACCCACCGATCCCGTCAACGTCCGCCTCCCTGCCTAGCATGGGAGCATGGATGAGCAGACCACGCGCTGGCTGATCGAGCCCTGCCCCGAGCCGGAGGCGGTCGCCCTCGCCGAGCGGCTGGACGTCTCCCGCACCACCGCCGAGGTGCTGCTGCGGCGCGGGCTGCGCGACGAGCAGCAGGCCCGTGCCTTCCTCGAGGCCGACGGCCCGCGGCACGATCCGCTGGAGCTGGGCGAGATGGCGGCCGCCTGCGACCGGATCGTGGCCGCGATCGAGGGCGGCGAGCAGATCTGCGTGCACGGCGACTACGACGCCGACGGCATCTGCGCGACCGCGCTGGCGGTGCTGGTGCTGCGGACGCTGGGAGCAAAGGTCGGCTGGCACCTGCCCAGCCGGTTCGAGGAGGGCTACGGCGTCGGCGCCCAGGCTCTGGAGCGGCTGGCCTCAGAGGGGGTGCGGCTGGTGCTGACGGTCGACTGCGGCATCACCGCGGTCAGCGAGGTGCGGCGCGCCCAGGAGCTGGGGATGGACGTGATCGTGACCGACCACCACCGCCCGGGTCCCGAGCTGCCCGACTGCACACGCGTCTGCACGCGGCCGTCGGACTACCCGTTCCCTGAGCTATGCGGCACCGGCGTCGTCCTGAAGCTGGCGGAGGCGCTCTACGCGCGGCTCGGCCGCGACCGCAGCGAGCTCGACCAGCACCTCGACCTGGTCGCGCTGGCCACCGTGGCCGACGTCGTCCCGCTGGTGGACGAGAACCGCGGCCTCGTCCGGGCCGGGCTTCGGCGGATGGCACGCACGGCGAAGCCGGGGCTGCGGGCGCTGATGGCCGCCGCCCGCATCGACCGCGCCCGCGTCGGCTCGACCGACCTCGGCTTCCGGCTCGGCCCGCGCATCAACGCTGCCGGCCGGCTCGGCCACCCCGGCGTCGCGCTGGAGCTGCTGCTGACCACAGACGACGAGCGGGCACGCGAGCTGGCCCACAAGCTGGAGTCGCTGAACCGGCGCCGGCAGGCGGTGGAGGAGGAGATCCTGGCGCTGGCCGTGGAGCAGGTCGAGGCCCGTGACGAGGCCTGGCGCGCTCGCCGCGCGTACGTGCTGGCGTCGCCGGACTGGCACGAGGGCGTGATCGGGATCGTGGCCTCGCGGCTGGTGGAGCGGTTCGGCCGGCCGGTGGTGCTGATCGCGATCGGCGACGAGGGCGCCAAGGGCTCGGGCCGCAGCATCCCGGGCTATGACCTGCACGCCGGGCTGGCCGCCTGCGCCGAGCTGCTCGAGAAGTTCGGCGGGCACAGGGCGGCGGCGGGGCTCTCGATCGACCCCGCGCGGATCGAGCAGTTCGCCGAGATGCTGGCCGCGCACGCCGGCGCGGCCCTCGAAGAGCGCGACCTGCAGCGGGCCGTACGCGTGGATGCCGTGGTCGCCCCCTCCGAGCTATCGCTCGAGCTGGCCGACGAGCTCGCCCGGCTGGAGCCGTTCGGGCTCGGCAACCCGGGCGTGACGCTGCTCTCGCCGGGCGTCTCCCTGGCCGGTATCGAGACGATGAGCGAGGGCAAGCACCTGCGGATGGCGGTGGAGCTGGGTGGCTACCGCTGCCGCGCCGTCGGCTTCGGCATGGGCCGCGACGCGGTCGCGCTGCGCGAACCCGGCCGCCACGATGTCGCGTTCCGGCTGCAGCGCAACGAGTGGAATGGCTCCGTGACGCCCCAGATGGTGCTGCGCGAGGTCTCGCGGCTGCAGGAGCAGGAGGAGGCGCCACCCGAGCCGCATCCCGAGCTGGGGGAGACCGGCGGTGAGCTGCTCGATGCTCGCGGCAGCGGCGTGCAGATCTCCACCATCGCGCGGCTGCTGGCCTCGGGTAAGGACGTGCTGGTGGTGGTCGCCGACCGCCAGCGGCGCCAGGCGGCGCTGTCCGGCGTGCTCCAGCCACAGCGGCTGGGCGAGAGCGGGATCGCACTCCGCGACTGGGCTCAGCTGCCCCAGTCGGCGGATGGCTTCGCCGAGCTGGTGGTGCTCGATCCACCCGTCGACGCCGCCCAGGCCGCGATCATCGACCGGCTGGCGGCCGCTGCCCGCGTGCACATGGTCTGGGGCGCGGCCGAGATTGCGTTCGCGCTCTCGGTTGCCGAGAGCAACGAGCCCCTGCGCCCGGCGCTGGCCGCCGTCTGGCGGGCGGCGCGGGACGGCGTCACTCCCCTGCTTGCGCCCGAGACGATCGCCCTCTGCCTGCGGGTGCTGGACGAGCTGGGGCTGGATCCGGCGGCGCCCCCGGACGGCAAGGTCGACCTCCATGCATCCGACACCTACCGCGCCGCGTGCGAACGCTGCACGGCTGCTGCGGCGTTCCTCGAGGCGCTCGAGCCGGGCCGGCCGGCGGTTGCCGAACGCGCCGTCGCCACCGCAGTCTGAGTTCTCACCCGCAGGTGCGTCCGGGCACGGGGTGCCGGGTGACCGATTCACTACAATGCGGCTATGGCCACCATGCCCCGCAACACCGAGGCCGAACGGCACGACCACCTGCTTCAGGAGCTGCTCGTCCAGGTCTCGGCCTACAACCCGAAGGTCGACGCCGATCTGATCCGGCGTGCGTTCGACTACGCCTGCGAGCACCACCGGGGCCAGCTGCGAAAGAGCGGGGAGGAGTTCATCCACCACCCCTGGAGCGTCGCCCAGATCTGCGCCGGCATGAAGCTCGACTCGTCCACCATCGCGGCGGCGCTGATGCACGATGTGGTCGAGGACACCGATGCCGAGCTCGAGAACGTGCGCGAGCGATTCGGCGACGAGGTGGCGCTGCTGGTGGAGGGCGTGACCAAGCTGTCCAAGATCAACTTCGCCAGCCGCGAGCAGGCCCAGGCCGAGAACTACCGCAAGATGATCATGGCCATGGCCCAGGATGTGCGGGTGGTGCTGATCAAGTTCGCCGACCGGCTCCACAACATGCGCACGATCGAGGCGCTGCCCAAGGAGAAGCAGAAGCAGAAGGCCAAGGAGACGCAGGAGATCTACGCGCCGCTGGCACACCGGCTGGGCGTCCACACGATCAAGTGGGAGCTGGAGGATCGCGCGCTGCAGACGCTGCATCCGCGCCGTTACGCCGAGATCGAGTCGATGGTCAACCAGCGCCGAGGCGATCGCGAGCGCTACGTCGAGGAGGCGGCCACGATCCTCTCCCGCGAGCTCGAGGAGACCGGCGTCGAGGCCGAGATCTCGGGCCGCGCCAAGCACTACTACTCGATCTACTCGAAGATGGCACAGGGCGGCAAGGAGTTCAACGAGATCTACGACCTGACCGCGATGCGGGTGCTGGTCGACTCGGTCAAGGACTGCTACGGCGCGATCGGCATCATCCACTCGCTGTGGAAGCCGATGCCCGGCCGCTTCAAGGACTACGTCGCGATGCCCAAGTCGAACCTCTACCAGTCGCTGCACACCACAGTGATCGGGCCCCAGGGCAAGCCGCTCGAGATCCAGGTGCGCACGTTCGAGATGCACCAGACGGCCGAGTACGGCATCGCCGCCCACTGGCTCTACAAGGACAAGGGCGCGCGCGGCAAGGACGCCGGCGCGATCCCGTGGCTGTCGCAGCTGATGGACTGGCAGAACGACGCCCGCGACCCCAAGGAGTTCATGGAGACGCTGCGCGTCGACCTGTTCTCGGACGAGGTGTACGTGTTCACGCCCAAGGGCGAGGTCAAGAGCCTGCCGGCAGGCGCCACGCCGCTCGACTTCGCCTACGCCGTGCATACCGACGTCGGCCATCGCTGCGTCGGCTCGAAGGTGAACGGCCGCATCGTGCCGCTGCACTACACGCTGCACTCCGGCGACTTCGTGGAGGTGCTGACCTCCAAGCAGGAGCGCGGTCCATCGCGCGACTGGCTCAACCTCGTCACCACGTCGCGGGCCAAGAACAAGATCCGCCAGTGGTTCAGCCACCAGGCGCGAGAGGATCTGGAGGAGAAGGGCCGCGACTCGCTGCACCAGGCGCTGAAGTCGAACGGCCTGCCGCACCAGAAGGTCGCGGCATCTCCGCTGCTGGCCGGAATCATCCGCGACATGGGCTTCAAGAAGGCGGACGACTTCTACGTCGCGATCGGCGCCGGAAAGGTGCCGGTGTCGCAGATCGTCACCAAGCTGTTGGCCAAGCTGAAGACGGCCGAGGTGGTGACGCCCGATTCGGACTTCACGATCACGCGGCGGCCACAGAAGCGGCCGGCCGCATCGTCGTCGTACGGCATCGTGGTGGAGGGCGCGGTCGACAAGGACGTGTTGGTGCGGATGGCCAAGTGCTGCACGCCGGTGCCGGGTGACAACGTGGTGGGCTACATCTCGCTCGGCCGCGGCATCACCGTGCACCGCGACGACTGCCCCAACGTGCGCGCCCTGCGCCGGAACCCTGAGCGGTTCACCGTTGTCAGCTGGGACGATGGCGACGGCGCGACCAGCTCGTTCCGGGTCACGCTGGCGCTGCAGTCATGGGATCGCCCGCGGCTGCTCGAGGACGTGGCACGAACGTTCGCGGAGTACGGCTGCAACATCGTCGAGTACGGCGGCCACGTCGCCGACCAGATGGCGCGTAACTGGTACACGGTCGAGGTGGGGGACGTGAAGACGCTGCGCAGCCTGATCTCGGCGCTGAAGAACATCGAGGCTGTGTTCGACGCGTACCGGGTGACGCCTGGAGGATGAGCGCGGGGCGCCAGCGGCGCCACCCGCGACTATCCTCAGGGCTCTGCCCGACAGCGGCAGAGGCCGTCCGAGCTCCCGGTCGCGTTACGAGTGCCGCCCGAGCGCCGTCCCAACCCCCAGGTAAACTCGTCCCATGGATGTGATGCAGGGCGAGAGCGTGGTCTGGAAGGGCAACCCGAGCTGGAAGGGGCTGCTGCTGTACTACATCAAGTGGACGGTGGTCTCGCTACTCCCCGCGGCTCTGTGGGTGGCGCTCGACCGCACGATGGACAGCCCGCCCAGCGCCACGATCTTCATCGCGGTGACCGTGCTGGGGCTGGTGCTCACCTACGCCTTCGGCTGGATCAAGCGCACCACCACCAGGTACACGATCACCGACCAGCGGATCCACATCCGCACCGGCATCGTCTCGCGGCAGGAGCACTCGACGCAGCTCGCCCGCGTTCAGAACGTCAACATCTCGCAGTCGATCTTCCAGCGCATGCTGGGCATCGGCGACGTCGATTGGGACACGGCCGGCACCGAGGCCAGCGGCGCCGACTTCCGGTTGCGCAGCGTGGACGATCCCAGCTCGATCGTGCGCGTGGTCGACCAGGCGCTGCACTCCGTCCAGCAGTGACCGAGGCCTTCATCCGGCGGCTGCGAACGCTGGCGCTGAGCTTCCCCGAGAGCCGCGAGGATCACCCCTTCGGGCCGGAGGCGCACGTGTTCAAGGTCGGCGGCGGAAGCCGCATGTTTGCGATCATGGGCGACGGGCCGCCGGTTCGGGTGACGCTCAAGCTGACCAAGGAGGAGCGCGAGATCGCGCTCACGCTGCCCTACGTCAGCGAGGCAAAGTATGTCGGCCGCTATGGCTGGGTCACGTCCGAGGTGTCGGACCGAGACGCGCTCGACGCGACGCTGGAGTGGATGCGCGAGAGCTACTGGATGCGCGCGCCGGAAGCGCTGCGAGAGTCGGCCTGGACGAGCGGCGAGGGTGCCAGCCCGTAGGCTGCTAGGGGTCCCAGACCTCGCCGCCGGTATCCCAGCCCACCAGGCAGTGCTCCGAGAGCAGCCCGGCAACCCGCTCCAGGAATGCGCGATCGTCGTCGCCAAACGCGGCCGGGGTGTCCGAGTCGATGTCGATCTCGGCCACCACCATGCCGTCATAGCTGATCGGCACCACGATCTCGGAGCGGGTGGAGAGAAAACAGGCCAGGTAGCGTGGGTCGGCGTTGACATCGTCGACGATCTCGGTCGCCCCGCTGGCCGCCGCGGCGCCGCACACGCCCTGGCCGATCGGGATCCGGACGTGCTCGGTCGCCTCCGGCCCCTTCCAAGGCCCGAGCGCGAGCTCGCCGCCCTCGACAAAGTAGATCCCCACCCACGAGTACAACGGGACGCGGTCGTGCAGCAGGTCGACCACCCGCCGCACGATCTCATCCGAGTCGGGCTGCTCGGCCACCACCTGCTCGATCGCCTCCAGCGCATCGCGCCGCGGGTCGTCGCCGGTCACGGCTCCAGCACCTGCTCGAACTGCGCCACCGCGTCTCGCACCCGCCACTCGACCGGCACGGGCCGCCGCTCGGCCAGGTCGACGGAGACCAGCGTCTGGTTGGCGGCCACCAGCCGATCGCCGGTCGAGACGTCATGTGCCTCGAACTCCCACACGATGCTGCTGGTGCCGATCCTGCGCACCCGCACGAACACGTCCAGCTCGTCGTCGAACCGGGCCGGGGCGAGGTACTCGACGTGCTGCGCCCGCATCACGAACTCCGGGTCGGCGGGCTCGCGCACCAGCACGCCGAGGTGGCGCAGGTACTCGACCCGCGCCCGGTCGAAGTAGGGCATGTAGCGGCCGTAGTAGACGATCCCCTGGGCATCGGTCTCGTCGAACCCGACCCGGCCGCGGTGCGAGAACCGGTACGGGGGCATACGGTCGTCTGGCGGCATCAGCCGGTGATCAGCGCGAGCACCTCGTCGCGCTTCTCCTGCATCGTGCGCTGTGACAGCGCCTCGAGGTTGAGCCGCAGCAGCGGCTCGGTGTTGGACGGCCGCACGTTGAAGTGCCAGTCCTCGAACTCGAACGAGATGCCGTCCATGTGTGACACGCGCAGCGCCTGGTCGCGGTAGCGCTCCTTCAGCTGCTGCAGCTTCAGCGCCACGTCCGCGACGGTGGAGTTGATCTCGCCCGAGATGAAGTAGCGCTCGCGAAACGGCGCCAGCAGCTCGGACAGGCGCTTGCCGCTGCGCGAGATCAGCTCCAGCATCACCAGCGCCGGCACGATGCCGGTGTCGCACCAGTAGTAGTCCTTGAAGTAATAGTGGCCCGATACCTCGCCGGCGAAGACGGCGTCCTCCTTGCGGATGCGGGCCTTGATGAAGGCGTGCCCGACCCGGTTTTCGAGCGCCCGGCCGCCTCCCGCCGCGACGGTGTCGCGCACCGCCCACGAGGCGCGCAGGTCGTACACGATCGTGGCTCCGGGGTTGCGCTGGAGCATCAGCTCGGCGATCAGGGCGGTGATCAGGTCGCCGGGCACGAACTCGCCGTCGTCGTCGATGAAGAAGCAGCGGTCGGCGTCCCCATCCCAGGCGATGCCGAGGTCGGCGCCGTGCTCGCGCACCTTCTCGATCGCGAACTGGCGGTTCTCTTCCAGCAGCGGGTTCGGCTCGCCGTTGGGGAAGCGGCCGTCAGGGTCGAGGTGGTAGGGGATGGCCTCGATCGGCAGCCGCTCGAGCAGCGGGCCGATCATCGGCCCGGCCATGCCATTGCTGCCGTCCAGCACCACCTTCAGCGGTCGCACCGCGTCTGCGTCGATGAAGTGCATCACGCGATCGTGGAAGCCGGCGTAGACGTCACGCTGCGAGATCTCGCCCCGGTCGGCGGCCGCTTGCAGCTCGCCGCTGGCGAGCGCCTTGATCTGCTCCAGCCCGGTGTCGCCGCTCACCGGCAGCGCGCCCCGGCGAACGACCTTCATGCCGTTGTAGCGGCTCGGGTTGTGTGACGCGGTGACCTGGATGCCGCCCTCATAGCCGTACTCGCCGACGGCGAAGTACAGCATCTCCGTGCCGATCTGGCCCAGCTGGACGACGTCGGCGCCCTGGTCGGCGGCGCCCTCCGAGACGGCCTGCGACAGCTCGGGTGAGGTCAGGCGCATGTCGTGCCCAACGGCGATCACGGACGGCTCGAACGCGGCCACGTAGGCGCGGCCGAGCCGGTACGCTCCCTCGGCATCGAGTTCGTCCGGTACGACGCCACGCACGTCGTAGGCCTTGAATGCAGAGGAGCTGAGCATCGCGGCGATGATAGAGCAGGTGGAGCTACGGCCGGTCCAGGCCTCAGATGCCCAGGTGCTCAGCGACCTCTACTCCGGCGACCGGGCGTTCCTCGCCCCGTTCGACCCGCCCCGGCCGGATGAGTTCTTCACGCTCGAAGGTCAGCGGATCGATCTCGAGCACTCGGTGGCGCAGCGGGCAGCCGACCTGCGCCACCGCTTTCTGATCGTCGCCGACGGTGCCGCTGCGGGCGTGCTGTCGATCTCGAATCTGGTGCGGGGGCCGTTTCAGAGCGCCAACCTGGGCTACTGGGTGTGCGAGCGGATGAACGGCTTGGGGGTGGGCACGCGGGCGGTGGGCGAGGCCTGCCGCTGGGCGTTCAGCGACGGCCGGCTGCATCGGCTCGAGGCGGGGACGCTGATCGACAACATCGCCTCCCAGCGGGTGCTTGCCAAGAACGGCTTCGAGCGGATCGGCCTCGCACCCGACTATCTGTTCATCGACGGCGACTGGCGCGATCACATCCTGTTCCAGCGAATCGCCGCGTGATCACGGCGGCAGCTGACGCGCGATGGCCGACGTCACAGGCGAGTGTCGAACGCGCAACGGCCCCCGCGACGGTGTCAAACACTCCCCGCCCAGCTCTGACGCTCCTGGGAGCACTTCGTCACACCTCGCCCGCATGGTTGAGCCAAACCGCTCCCGCGGCCAATTATTGGAGTCAAACACTCATGA
>JAWVEC010000341.1:0-7099 GCA_033856975.1 Gaiellales bacterium | reverse complement strand
GGGTGCCATCAGTTCTCCTCTTCCAGTTTCTCTATGGGCGCCGCGATCACAAACGCGGTCACGCCCTTGATCGCGACCACCTCGACGCGCGTGCCGGCCTCGATCGGCTCGTGCTCGAAGTAGCTGCTTGCCGTCCACATCTCGCCACCGACCTTGACCAGGCCGGTCTCGAGCTCGCTGATCGGCTTCGTGACGATGCCGATCTTGCCAGGCATGGCATCGACCCCGCTGGGCACGGTGGCGCTGGACATGCCGGCGATCCGCTTCAGCTGCGGGCGCGTCAGCACCAGGCTGCCGACGGAGATCACGCCGAAGGCCAGGATCTGCAGCGCTACGCCCACCCCGGCCGCCGCCATCGCGGCCACGACCGCCGCGGCCACGCCGAAGTAGATCGTGAAGAAGGCGGCCGTCGTTGCCTCGACCGCAAGCATCGCGACCGCGATCACGATCCAGATCGCCCAATCGGGGATTCCCATGATGCGGATAGCTTAGATGGCCAGTACCAGAGCCGCGCATCCCGTGGAACCAACCATCTTGAAACGGCCCACGCGCTACCGTGGTCGTCGATGACGATCGAGCAGATCACCGACGCCGCCGGGGTCGAGTCGTTGCTGGCCGACGCTCGCTCCGCCGGTCGCTGCGCGCTCGACACCGAGTTCCTCTGGGAGCGGACGTATGCGCCGGTGCTGTGCCTGGTGCAGATCGCGACTCCGCAGCGGCTGGCGGTGATCGATCCGCTGATGGGCGCGCCGCTGGACGCGATCGCCGCGCTGGTCGCAGATCCCAGCGTGCGAAAGGCGATGCACGCCCCGTCCGGCGATCTGACCGGCTTCATGCTGCACTTCGGCACCGGCGCCGCGGCCCTGTTCGACGCCCAGCTGGCGGCCGGCTTTGCGGGCTACGGCGGCTCGCTCTCGCTGGAGCGGATGCTCGACCAGGCGATCGGCGTGCGGCTGAAGCATGCCGAGGGCTTCACCGATTGGACGAAGCGGCCGCTGACCGATCAGCAGGTTGCCTACGCGGCCGACGATGTGCGGCATCTGCTCGAGGCGATGGACGCGCTCGAGCTGCGGCTGCTCGAGCTGGGGCGTGACCGCTGGGCGGCCGAGGAGATGGAGCGGCGCTACGGCGAAGGCGCCCAGCTGGTGCAGGATCCCGGCACGGCCTGGCGGCGGGTCGGCGGCCGCGGCAAGCTGCGCGGCGAGCAGCTGGCGGTACTGGTTGCCGTGGCCGCCTGGCGGGAGCGTGAGGCGCGGCGGCGCGACATCCCCACCGGCTGGCTGGTGCGCGACCCGACGCTGATCGAGCTGGCGCGCCGGCGGCCGACCACCGTCGCCGAGGCCCAGCAGGTGCGCGGCCTACAGCTCAAGCGCGGGCCTCAGCTGGACGGCATGCTCGAGGCGCTGGCAGCGGTCGACGGCCCGCCGCCGGAGCGGGCACCCGAGATGGGGTCGGAGCTGAGAAACCGGATCAAGGTGGTGCTGCCGCTGGCGAGCGCCGTCCTGCAGGCGGCCTGCGCTGATGCCGGCATCGCTTCGGAGCTGGTCGCCACCCGCGACGACCTGGAGTCGCTGATCCGGGTTGTCAGCGAAGGCGACGACGGCGATCACCCGTTGCTGTCCGGCTGGCGGCGGGAGCTGGCGGGAGAACCGCTGCTGCGTCTGCTGCGCGGCGAGGTCTCGCTGCGGGTGGTGCCCGGCCCACCGCACGTGGCCGAGCAGCCCTCCCCGCCGGCTGCCGGCGGCGTCTGAGCCGGCGGCGCGGCGGCGTGATGGCACAGCAGCTGGCAGGCGACCGGGTGCGACCGGCCGCGGCGCTGTTCCTGGGCGCATCGGCGATGTTCGCCAACATGTACGCCACCCAGGCGATCCTGCCCGACATCGAGCACGCGCTGAACGTGACGCCGGCCGCCGCGGGGCTCTCGATCACGGTGGTCGTCGTGGGCGTGGCGATCGGAGGCTGGGTGCACGGCCCGCTGTCTGACCGCATCGGCCGCGCCCGGGTGATGGTCGCATCGGCCGCCCTGCTGGTGGTGCCGACAGCCCTGGTCGGCCTGTCGCCAAACCTGGCGACGCTGCTGGTGCTGCGCGGCGTGCAGGGGCTGTTGATGCCGGGTCTGCTGGTGGTGGCGGTGCCGTATGTCAGCGAGCGCTTCCGGGGCCGCGCCGCGGGTGCGGCGATGGGTGCCTACACCGCCTCGCTCGTGTTCGGCGGCTTCGTCGGCCGGGTCGGCACGGCGCTGGTGGCCGAGCAGATCGGCTGGCGCTCGGCGATCGAGCTGCTGCTGCTGCCGACCGCGCTGGGCGCGGTCGCGATGTGGCGGTGGCTGCCGCGCGACCAGCCGTCGCACAGCGGCCGCGGGCTGAGCGGGACGGTTGGCGCGCACCTTCGAAACCGGCTGCTGGTGCTGAACGCCGTCTGCGCAGCGAGCGTCTTCTTCGGCTTCGTCGGTATCTTCACGTACGCCACCTACCGGCTGACCTCACCCAGCATCGGCCTGGGGCTGGGCGGCGCCGGGCTGGTCTACGGCGTCTGGCTGGTGGGGGTGCTGGTGCCGGCAACCGGCGCCATCGCACACCGGATCGGGCCGCAACGGCTGCTGCCGGGCCTGATCCTGCTCGAGCTGGCGGGCGTCGGCTTGACGGCGATCGATCACCTCGCGGTGATCGTGGCCGGCCTGGCGCTGATGGCGTTCGCGATGTTCTCGACCGTCACCGTCTGCCAGCTGCTGATCCCGCGTCTGGTCGACCGCGATCGCGG
Organism: Gaiellales bacterium; assembly: GCA_033856975.1. Classification (GTDB taxonomy): domain Bacteria; phylum Actinomycetota; class Thermoleophilia; order Gaiellales; family JAICJC01; genus JAICYJ01. Next base: position 4,339 of record JAWVEC010000341.1, on the reverse strand, counting down.
CTCGGCCACCAGCCTGCACCTGACCGTCTACTACCTGGGCGGAGGGCTGGGGGCGTACCTTCCGGGGCTGCTGCTGAACGACGGCTGGGGGCGGCTCGTGGTGGTGTGCGCCGCCGCCGTCTCGGTTGGGCTGGTGGCGTCGACGGTGCTGACGATGCGGCTTTCGCGGCGCGGCGTAACGGATCCGGTCGCCGCGAGTCTCTGACACAATCGTGTCCGCCATGCCCGACGCCCTCGACGCACCAGCCGTCAACCTGCCGCCGTCGCCCGAGGAGCTGCGCCTGGTGGCGGCGCTGCGCGCTCGCGACGAGGCGGCGTTCGCCGAGCTGATCGAGCGATACCACCCCTCGCTGGTGCGGCTGGCGATGTCGTTCGTCTCCAGCCGGGCGGTCGCAGAGGAGGTCGCCCAGGAGGCATGGGTCGGGGTGCTGAAGGGCATCGACCGGTTCGAGGGGCGCTCCAGCCTGCGGACGTGGATCTACCGCATCCTCACCAACACCGCCAAGACGCGCGCCCAGCGCGAGGCTCGCAGCATCCCGTTCGCCTCCCTCGGTGGCGGGGAGGGCGAGCCGGCGGTCGATCCCGACCGGTTCCTGCCCGCCGGCCACCGGCATGCCGGCGGCTGGGTCTCGTTTCCCCATCGCTGGGACGAGCTGCCCGAGGAGCGGCTGGTGAGCGGCGAGACGCGGGCGGTGATCCGGGAGGCGATCGAGCGGCTGCCGCACAACCAGGGCGAGGTGATCCGGCTGCGCGACGTGGAGGGCTTCCCCTCGGCAGAGGTTTGCCAGCTGCTCTCGGTCAGCCAGGCCAACCAGCGTGTGCTGCTGCACCGGGCGCGGGCCAAGGTGCGGGCCGCGATCGAGACGTATCTGGAAGGTGGTGCGAGATGACGATGACGGGGGGCGGCGAGATCACCTGTGTGCAGCTGGTGGAGCTTGTGACGGCGTATCTGGAGGACGCGCTCGCGGCCGCCGATCGGCTGCGGTTCGAGCAGCACCTGGTGATCTGCGAGGGCTGTACCGCCTACCTGGATCAGATGCGAGAGACGATCAGGCTGACCGGCACGCTGCGTGAGGAGCATCTCGAGGGCGCCGCCCGCGATGCGCTGCTGCACGCGTTCCGGACCTGGGCGACCGAGTGACCGGGCCGGGGATGGATCAGCGCGTCATCGCGCCCACCGCCCGGCAGGCGTGGAGCGTGAACTCGAGCGCGTAGCCGAGGTCGTCGACGTGGATCCGCTCGTCGCGGTTGTGCACGCCGGCGTAGATCACATCGGACGGGGTGTGCTTGACCGGCCAGAATCCGTAGGCGGCGGTGCCGAACGCGCTGCGCAGGAAGTGGGAGTCGGTGAATCCGGTCGAGATCGTCGGCAGCAGCATGGCGCCGGGATCGCGTTGGTCGAGGAACTCCTGGCAGACACGGTAGAGCGGCGTGTCCACCGTGGCGACGCTGCCGCCGACAGGCGGCTCCGGGAACTCGATCTCGAACGCGATGTCGGTGCCCAGCGCGTCGCGCAGCTCGGCCTCGAGCAGCTCCGGTGTGTCGCCGGGCAGGATCCGGCAGTCGCACTCCACCGACGCCCGGCCCGGCATCACGTTGCGGGCCGATGATCCGTACAGGCGGGTGGGCGCGATCGTGACCGAGAACAGCGGTGGCAGCAGATCCGGGAAGCTGGGGTGAAGGGCGCAGGCACGGTCGATGGCGGCGTCCAGATCGTCGCCCACCTCGCCCACCAGCGCCTCCAGCAGCGCGCGCGTCTCGGGCAGCAGGCGGCGCTTGGGCCGGTGGGCCGCCAGCCGGTTGATCAGCGTCGCCAGACGTGGCACCGCGTTCGCGCCTGCGGTGGGGGTGGAGGCGTGTCCCGCCTCGCCCAGCGCCGTCACCATCGCCGCCAGGCAGCACTTCTCACCGACGCAGATCGGGACGACCACGCGGCCGTCGACCAGCACCTGCCGGTCGCCGCCGCCCTCGTTGATGGCGAAGTCGGTGGCCAGGTCGGGGCGCTCCTGCACCAGCCAGATCATGCCCACGGGGTGCGTTCCATCCTCCTCGTCGGCCTCCGCGATGTACAGCAGGTCGCCGTTGGGCTGGAAGCCTTCGCGTGCCAGCACCGCCATCGCCACCGCGCGGGTCGCCGTCTCGTTCTTCATGTCGACCGCGCCGCGGCCCCACAGGTAACCATCGTCGTCGACGTCCCCCGAGAACGGCGGTCGCTGCCAGTCCTGGGCATCGGCCGGCACCACGTCGGTATGTCCCAGCAGCGCCATCGACGGGCCGCTGCCGTTGCCCGGTATGCGGGCGATCAGGTTGGCGCGGTCGGGGTCGCGGGCGACGATCTCGCACTCGATGCCGTTTGCCTCGAGGTAGCGCTTCAGCACCATCGCGGCCGGCGTCTCGTTGCCGGGCGGGTTGGACGTGTCGACCCGGATCAGGTCGCGGGTGAGGCTGATCGCCTCGTCGCGGAGGGTGGTGTCGATCATGGCGCGAGAGCCTACCCGGTGCGGCCGGGGTTGCGTGGCAGACCGTTCCGCGCGAACATCCCGGCCATGGATCGCGACCGGCACGACATCGGCAGGCTGCTGTTCACCTGGCTGGTGGACGCGATCGCGCTGGGCGCCGCGGTGTGGCTGGTGGGCGGCGTGCGTTCGAGCAGCTATCTGGCACTCGCCGCCGCTGGCCTCGTGTTCGGGCTGGCCAGCACGTACCTGAAGCCGGTGCTGGTGGTGCTCGGCATCCCCTTCATCATCGTCACGCTCGGCATCGGCCTGTTTCTGATCAACATGCTGATCGTCTGGCTGACCGCCGTGATCGTGCCCGGCTTCGACGCGGCCGGCTTCTGGCCGATCGCGAAGGCAGCGGTGGTGATCTGGCTGGTGAACGCGCTGCTGGGCGGGTTCTGGCCCGATCCCAAGCAGGACAAGGGCTGGGCCACCTTTCGTGGCTCGTTCTAAGCGTGCATGACCAGGTCGCGCTCGGGCGCGATGCCCCAGCGCTCGGCCACCGAGCGGAGCTGATCATCGAGCGCCCAGGCATCGGCGCGTGACGTCCCGTCATGGGTGGGCGAGCCGCCCTTCAGCGCCATGCAGCCGGTGTTGTCTCCGATGGCATCGATGGCGGCCAGCTCGGCAAGGCTGACGATCCGCTTGGCTGGGGCAGCCGCCAGCTCGATCCGCTTTCGCTCGATCGGCTTCGCGTTCGATCCCGCCTCCTGGATCAGGGTCGGCGCGACGCACGCGACGGCCGGCTGCGACAGCGTCCAGGCCGCTGCCAGCTGCAGCGGCGTCAGCTGGTGACGAGCGGCGATGGGACGGATCCGGTCGAGCTTGGCGCGAGCCGCCGCGACCCAGCCGGCCGGCCGGAAGCTGCGGTGGTCGTGTTCCGGGAACGAGCCCTCGTCGGGAGCGTCGTCCCAGAACACGCCGCCGTAGTCGACCACGCGGGCGATCACGCTTACTCCGGCCTGCTCGCAGGCCGGCAGCGCCAGCCGTCCCGGCCATGGCTCGAACGGGTTCAGGATCAGCATCGCCCAGTCGATCCGGTCGCCGAACCGCTCGAGGCACGAGATCACGTCGAGCGTGAAGCCGTTGGCCGGGCCGGGCGCGACACCCAGCTGCGAGGCCAGTCCGGCGTCTCGCAGCGCGGCCATGCCGTCCCACACCTCGGGAGACGAGTAGCCGATGTGGTCGGGGTTGTGCAGCATCAGCACGTCGAAGCTGTCGACGCCGCACCGCTCCAGGCTGCGCTCGGTCGCCGATCGCAGGTAGTCCGCGTAGCCGCCGGCGTCGCGCAGCGCCGGGTCGGTGAAGCGCGGGAAGCCCTTCGCTCCCGCCCGCTCGCCGTCGTAGAAGTCGTGTCCGACCATGCCCACCAGCCGGTAGCTCTCGCGCGGCAGGCCGGCCAGTGCCTCGCCGACCGTCGAGTCGGCGGCGCCGGTGCCGTACACGTCGGCGGTGATCACCGTTGCGATGTCGTCGCCGGGGCGCAGCAGCTGCGTCAGCCGATCGGGTTCCAGCGGCAGCCCGAAGTGCATGTGCACACCGCCGCTCCATGCTCCCAGCGCCGTGTGGCCGAGGTCGCTCATGCGGTCAGGTTAGCCCGTCCGTCGAGCGGCGGGGGTCGGGTACGCTTGCGGATCGTCGCCCCCGTAGCTCAGGGGATAGAGCAGCGGTTTCCTAAACCGCGTGTCGCATGTTCGAGTCATGCCGGGGGCATTGCGGGCCGGTCGATCAGCGGATCACGGCCAGCGCGGTTGCCGCGACCAGGGCGACGGCCAGCCCGGCGTTGACCACGCGAGCGCGGCGCGGATCGCGCAGCAACGGTGCCAGCGAGGCGCCGGCGA
>JAWVEC010000340.1:0-11313 GCA_033856975.1 Gaiellales bacterium | reverse complement strand
ACGACTCGCCGCGCGGCCGACCATCTAACGTACTCGTGACCGCATGACTGTCTGGACGATCGCAGCGCAGGCTGGAGCCGGGGGCGACCGGATTGCCGCCGAGCTCGCCGCGTCAGCCGGCGTGCCGCTGTTCGATCGACAGACGCTGGCCCGGTTTGCGCACGACCTCAACCCCGACGAGCTCGAGGTGGAGGACATCGAACAGATCGAGGAGCGGTTCGGTGGCCGCCTCCGCATGCTGGCGCTCAGCACCGCGATGACAACCGCCGCGGTGGCAGCGGTTGCGCTGCCGGAGATCCAGTTCCGTAACAGCCTGCCCGAACTGGGACGTGCCGTCTTCAAGGAGGTTGCCCGACAGCCGTGCGTGATTCTCTCTCCAGCCGCGTTCGCCGCCCTGGCGGAGCATCCCGGCGCAGTCCACGTCCGCATCCATGCGCCGCTCGAAACCCGGATTGCCGCCTATCAACGCGACCACGTCGTCGACCGTGGCCGCGCCGTGAAGGCGATCAGCCACGACGACCACGTCAAGAGCGCCTTGGTGCGATCGCTCTACCACGTCGGCCTGGACGACGACCGTCTGTTTGGGCTCGTGCTCGACTCCAGCCGGTTCACGCCCGAGAGGCTGATCGAGATCCTGCTGGCCGCGGGCGGCGCCCAGGTACCGCTCTAGCATCTATCCAGCGACCTGACCGAGCATCGTCGTGACGGTGTTCGAGGGAACGGCGAAGCCGATGCCGACGTTGCCGCCTGACTGCGACTCGATCTGGCCGCCCCGCCGCTTCGAGCGAGTTCTGGATCCAAGTTGACGGAGTTTGAATCCGGTCTACAGTTCGTGAATGACCGGCAAACCGGGTGGACATCCGGTTCCCAGTCGATCAGAATAGCGGAGCGCTTCCAGTCGGCGGCGCCCGACATAGACGAGGAGGAACGGGATGGCTCTTCAGCTCGGTGACACCGCGCCGGACTTCGAGGCCGAGACCACGGAAGGCAGGATCAGCTTCCACGACTGGATCGGCGACTCGTGGGCGGTGCTGTTCTCGCACCCCAAGGACTTCACTCCAATCTGCACCACCGAGCTCGGCTACATGGCGAAGATCAAGCCCGAGTTCGACCGCAGGAACGTGAAGATCATCGGCCTCTCGGTCGACCCGAACGACAAGCACGAGAAGTGGTCGAAGGACATCGAGGAGACGCAGGGCTATGCGCCCAACTACCCGATGATCGGCGACACCGATTTCAACGTCTCGAAGCTGTACGGCATGCTGCCCGGCGACGTCTCGGGCGATCCCGCCGACCGCACGCCGGCCGACAACCAGACCGTGCGCAACGTGTTCGTGGTCGGCCCCGACAAGAAGGTCAAGCTGATCCTGGTCTATCCGATGACCACCGGCCGCAACTTCGACGAGGTGCTGCGGGTGATCGACTCGCTCCAGCTCACCGCCGGCTACAAGGTCGCGACCCCGGTCAACTGGAAGCCGGGCGAGGACGTCGTGATCGCCGGCTCGGTGTCCGACGACGAGGCTCGTCAGACCTATCCCGACGGCTGGGAGTCGCCGCGGCCGTACATCCGGATCGTTCCCGCTCCGAACAAGACGCCGGCCCACACGCACTGACGGATTGCGGGCGGCCGCGGGACGCGATCCCGCGGCCGCCACAGACTGGCCGCCGCCCTCGCCGCGAGCTAGTACACCTCGGCCGCGACGCTCTCCTGTGCCTGCTCCGGCTCGGCGTGGCCGGGTGCGGCGACGCTGGTTCGCAGGAAGACGCCGCCGATCGCTGCCGCAGCGGCCGCGAACACCGCGCCCACCAGCAGCGCCGCGTGGTATCCGCCGTTGAGAGCCACCAGCTTGCCGTGGCCGGACGCGAGCAGGCTGTCGGTGCGCGAGGCGGCCAGGCTGGCCAGCACGGCAAGGCCGAGCGCGCCGCCCATCATGAAGGCGGTGTTGACGACGCCCGACGCCAGTCCCGACTGCTCCGGCCGCACATCGCTCATCGCCGCCAGCAACATGGGGTTGAACGCGGTGCCGGCGCCGATGCCGAGCAGGATCATGCTCGGCAGCACATCGGTGACGAAGCTGCCGTTGACCGGTGCCCGCGCCAGCAGCGCAAGTCCCACCGCCGCCAGCAGCAGGCCGGTGGTCAACGGCCGCCGGATGCCGAACCGCATCACGAGCTTGGCCGACAGCCCGATCGAGAGCGCACCCATGATCAGGTTGGCAGGCAGGAACGCGAGCCCGACCTCGAGCGGCGTGTAGCCGAGCACAAGCTGGAGGTAGAGGGCGGACATGAAGAACCAGGCGAACATCGCCGCCGCCCACAGCACGCCGACCACGTTCGCGAACGCGAGGTTGCGGGAGCGAAACAGGCCCAGTGGCATCAGCGGCGCCGCCACGCGCGACTCGATGGCCAGGAACAGGCCCAGGATCGCCACGGAGCCGGCCAGCTCGCCGAGCGTGCGGGCCGACGTCCATCCCAGCTGGTTGCCGTTCACGATCGCATACACCGCGAGCATCAGCGCGCCCGTCACCGTCACGGCGCCGGCCACGTCGAGGCTGCTTCCGGCCGGCCCGCGGCCCGACGGCAGCAGCCGCAGCGAGAGCACGAACACCAGCACGCCGATCGGCAGGTTGACGAGAAAGATCCAGTGCCAGTCGAGCCGGTCGGTGAGCACACCGCCCAGCAGCACGCCGATGCTGCCGCCGCCCGATGCCACAAAGCCGAACACGCCCATCGCCTTCGCTCGCTCGGCGGGTTCGGTGAACAGGGTCATCATCAGCGAGAGGGCGACCGCGGAGGCGATGGCACCGCCCACCCCCTGCACCGCGCGGGCCGTGATCAGCAGTCCCTGCGTCGTCGCCAGACCGCAGCACAGCGAGGCGATCGTGAACAGCGTGATACCCGACACGAACAGCCGCCGATGCCCGTACAGGTCACCGAGCCGGCCGCCCAGCAGCAGGAAGCCGCCGAAGGTGAGGATGTAGGCGTTCACAACCCAGGCCAGCGAGGTCTGCGAGAAGCCGAGGTCGGTCCGGATCGAGGGCAGCGCCACGTTCACGATCGTCGTGTCGAGCACGATCATCAGCGTGCCCATGCACAGCACGAGCAGCGCGAACCAGCGTCTGCGGTCGTCGTCGGTCGTCATCTCGTGTGCTTCAAGGCCGTGTTCGCTCATGGGTCGTCGCTTTCGTCAGTGAGTGGTGGAGTCAACAATCCTGAGACTCGCAATCTGCGGAGAACTCATCGCCGATGCGGCCACCGGTGTGCGCAGCCGTCGACGGGCGCCTACAATGGCGCCATGGATTCGTCGTTGCGAACGCACGAGGTTAGCACTGTCGCCAACGACGTCGTGCGATCAGCGGATGTGCCCGAGCTGCTGCTGGAACCGCACCGGATCGAGCTGACCGGGTACTGCTATCGGATGCTGGGGTCGGCGTTCGACGCCGAGGACGCGGTGCAGGAGACGTTCGTGCGCGCCTGGCGCAGCTACGACAAGTTCCAGGGCCGTTCGTCGCTGCGATCGTGGCTCTACAGCATCGCCACCAACGTCTGCCTCGACGCGCTGGACGGGCGCAAGCGGCGCGCCCGGCCGATGGACATGGGCCCGGCCAGCTCGGTGGATGGGACGGTGCCGGCGCCGCCGATCGAGTCGATCTGGCTGGAGCCGGTGCCCGATGGCCGCGTGCTGGCGCTGGACGGCGATCCGGCCGAGCTGGCCCAGTCCCGCGAGACGATCCGGCTCGCCTTTGTGGCCGCGCTCCAGCACCTGCCGTCACGCCAGCGCGCTGTGCTGATCCTGCGCGACGTTCTGCGCTGGAGGGCGGCCGAGGTTGCGGAGCTGCTCGAGACGTCCGTCGTCTCGGTCAACAGCTCTCTGCAGCGGGCGCGGGCGTCGATCGCAGACCGTGATCTGGACGCCGGCGACACGGTCGAGCCGATGGACGACGAGCAGCGCGCGTTGCTGGCGCGGTACGTGGAAGCGTTCGAGGCCTATGACGTCGAGCTGCTGACCGCTCTGCTGCACGAGGAGGCTGTGCAGTCGATGCCGCCGTACGAGATGTGGCTGAGCGGCCGAGACGACATCTTGACCTGGTGGTTTGGGCCGGGCGCCGAGTGCCGCGGGTCGCGTCTCATCCCCACCGTCGCCAACGGCCTGCCGGCATTCGGGCAGTACCGGCCCAGCGGCCCCGGAGGTAGCCACGAGCCGTGGTCGCTCCAGGTGCTCGAGATCTCAGACGGCCGGGTGGTCGGCTTCACCGCCTTCCTCGATACGGCCGCCCTGTTTCCGCTGTTCGGCCTGCCGGCGACGCCGCCGGCGCGCTGAGGGGCGAGTTCTCTCGTCAGGTGGCACCGAGGGCAGCACGTCGCCCAGCCCGACCAGGGCGATCAGGTCGCACAGCTCGCCCGGGGGCCGGTCGAGCTGGATGCTGTGTCCGCGCCGACGAGCGGTCAGCTGCATCCGGGCGAGGCCGTCCACGGCTGCCGCGTCGGCGGGGTGGAGGTCGTGGACGTCGCAGACAAGCGTCGACGCGCCCAGGCCGTCCAGCAGACCGGCGACCCGAGAGCACAGGGCGGCCGCGTCGCCGTCGCCGATCGCGCCGCAGATCACCATCATGGGCTTTCGTGGCCCGGCACGTGGTGACGGGGACAGGGCCGTCCTTTCGTGGCTTCAGAGTGACAGACGGCCACGCGCCGCGAAACTCATCGGTCAGACCGTGACGGGACCGGCCGTGACGCGCGACAGCGAGCGGACGGAGCGGAAGCTGAGTGCGACCAGTGCGGCGGCCGAGACGAGGCAGCCGGCGACCGCCAGCGTGCGATCGACCCCGGCCGTGGCCGCCAGCGGGCCGATCAGGATGAAGCCGACCGGGTTCAGTACGATCGAGCCGAACCAGTCGTAGGAGCTGACCCGAGACAGCGCCTCGTCGGGGATGTGGCTCTGCAGGGCGGTGAACCAGAGCGTGTCGGCGATGCTGAGCAACATCCACGAGATGCCGTTCGACGCGGCCACGACATACGCGGGAGCGCCGGCCGCGAGCAGCAGCAGCGGCAGCCCCGCGAACACCGAGAAGCTGTGTGAGGCAAGCAGCAGGCGCCGCGGCCTGTAGCGCAGCGCGACCAGGTTGCCGATGATCGACCCGACCGCGCCCGCGGACAGGATCGCCGCCCAGGCCGCGGCGCCGCCCAGCCTGGTGCGGGAGACCTGAGGGCCGAGCACGCTCATGGCCGGAAACAGCGCCAGCTGGTAGAAGCCAAAGCAGGCAACGCTGATCCAGACCCATGACCGCGAGCTGAACTCGTGCCAGCCCTGGCGCAGCTCTCGCAGCATGCTCGCGCCCGGCGCCCGCATGGCGACGTCACCCGGCAGATGCAGCATGGCCAGAAACACCGCGCTGCCCAGGAACGTGACCGAGTCGAACGCCATCGCGATGCCGGGATTCGCGGCCACCACCAGCAGGCCGGCCAGCGCCGGGCCGGCGATGCCGATCAGGTTGCGCGTCAGGTGCAGCAGGCTGTTCGCCTGCTGCAGCTCGTCGCGGCTCACCAGCCGCGGTGTGAGGCCGGTCGAGGCGGGGGCGAAGAAGGCGTCACCAATGCCGTAAACGACCTGAAGCGCGATCAACAGCGGCAGCGTGCGGGTGCCGGTGAGAAAGATCACGGCAGTGCCGGCCTGGGCTGCGGCCCGTACCAGATCCGAGGCGAGCATGATCCGCTGACGCGGCAACCGGTCGGCCCACACGCCGGCCACCAGCATCAGCACGACGTTCGGCCCCTCGGCCGCGGCGATCACGAGGCCGAGGTCGACGACGCTGCCGGTCAGCTCGAGCACGCCAAACGAGAGCGCCACCGGCAGAAGCTTGTCGCCCATGCCCGAGATCGTCTGACCGAAGAACAGCAGCCGGAAGTTGCGGCTGCGAAGCGGAGAGAAGGCGCCACCCACGCCCGCCAGCCTACCGTCATCCGACCGGGATCATCCGACCGTGGCTTGCCTACGGCTGGGCGGGCGCGGACGCGTCCCAGAGCACCGGGAACAGCGGATGCTCCATCGGTGCGCCGGCGGCGAGCTGCTCGGTCAGGCCGGGGAACTCGGGTGACGTGCGCCACGCGCGCGGCGCGTGCACCACGTCGTCGCCCAGGAACCGGACCGAGAACGCGCGCCTGCGCCGGTCGCCCTCGACTCCGCCGGCCGCGTGCAGCGTCAGCATGTGGAAGAAGACGCCGTCGCCGGGCTCCAGCTGCCAGCCCACGATCTCGTGGGCGGCACGGTCGCCGTCGATGTCGGGCAGCTCCTGGAGGCTGCCCTCGGGAAACCAGCGCGCCTGGTTGTCCATGAACGTGCGAGGCATCAGCCACGGTCCCCGGTGCGAGCCGGCCACAAACTCCAGCGTCGCGCTTCGCGAGACGGGGTCGACCGGCATCCAGAGGCTGCACGTCTGGGTGCCGTCGACGTTGTAGTACGGCTGGTCCTGGTGCCACGGTGTCGGCTGGCGGGTGCCCGGCTCCTTGACCAGCATGTGGTCGTGATACAGCCGCACCCGGCTACTGCCCATCAGCCGGCCGGCGATCTCGGCGGCGGCGGAGCCGCGGATGAACTCGCCGTACTCCTCGATCTCCTGCCAGTTGCAGAAGTCCTCGACAAACCGGCCGCGGTCGCCCTGCTTGCTGGCCACGATCGCGCGCGGGCTGGGGGAGGCCAGGTTGCGCTCGATGCCGCGCTCGACCAGCGACACCTCGTGCGGCGAGAAGGCGCCGCGAATGCACACGGCGCCATCGCGCTGGAAGCTCTCGATCAGCTCGGCGGTGACGGTCATCGCGGGCAGTCTAAGCTGCGCCGCGTGACCACGGCCCCCGCGACGCACTCCCGCTGGCTTGCTTCGCCGCGGCGGCTGGTGCGGCTGGCCTGCGGGCTGTGGCTGTTCGGCGTCGGCGAGGCGCTGCTGATCGCATCCGACCTCGGCAACTCGCCCTGGACGGTGCTGTCCGAGGGCGTCTCGCGACAGACGCCGCTCTCGATCGGCGAGTCGACGATCGCGATCAGCTTCGCGGCGCTGCTCTTGTGGATCCCGCTGCGCCAGCGGCCGGGTATCGGCACGATCGCAAACGCCCTGCTGATCGGCATCGCAATCGACGTCACCCTGGCCATCATCGGCCGCCACCACTCGGCCGCAGTCAACGTGGCATCGATGCTGCTGGGCGTCCCGGTTGTGGCCGTCGGCAGCGCCCTCTACCTGGGCTCGTACCTGGGCCCGGGACCGCGCGACGGGCTGATGACGGGCATCCACCGGCGCACCGGTCGTCCCATCGCCGCCATCCGCGCCACGCTCGAGGTGGGGGCGGCCGTCGCCGGCTTCGCGCTGGGCGGGACGTTCGGGCCGGGCACGGTCTGGTTCGCGCTGGCCATCGGGCCGGCGGTGGCGGTGACGCTGCGGCTGGTCGGAGCGCGCGACCTGCACGCGCTGTGACCGCTCAGTCCTCGCCCTGTGCCCTGCTGAACCCCGGCACGCCGTCGAACTCATGCAGCTTCTCGACGTGGGTGAAGCGGTGGCTCTCGGCCATCCGCGACAGCAGCGTCAGCAGGTCGGAGTCGGACAGCTCGCCGGACGAGTCACGCACGACAAAGCGGCAGCGCCACGCATCGACGCAGTCGGTGGGAGTGCCGGTGGCCGGATAGACGCGCGTGCCGCGGTTGTCCACGATCTTGAGCGCCAGCGGGGAGTTGGCAACCAGCCGCTCGACGGCCGTGCCCAGCTCGTCGGGGCTGCCGCCGAACTCGACGAACACGTCGACGCCGGCGACGCGGCGCATCGCCGGGCGTACGCTCACCGGGTCACGCGGGAACTCGGGCAGCTGCAGCGGGCGGTACTCGCGTGCAGGCCAGGCCGGCGAGGTGTTGCCCAAGTTGGCGATGATGGCGTCCGTGAAGGCGCTGGTCGAGGCCGCGCCATCGTCGCCGACCACGTCGCGGGTCAGCGTGCCCTGCTCGAGAGTCACCAGCACCGCGTTCTCGACCGCTGACGCCTCGTCGAACAGCCGCAGGTGCCTCAGCATCATCGTGGCGGCACCGATCATGGCGGTGGGGTTGATCGTGTCCTTGCCGGCGTACTTGGGCGCCGAGCCGTGCACCGCCTCGAAGATGGCGACGTCGGAGCCGAGGTTGGCCGAGGGCGCGAAGCCGAGGCCGCCCACCAGCGCCGAGGTGAGGTCGCTGAGGATGTCGCCGTTCATGTTCGTCGTCACGATCACGTCGAACTGCTCCGGCCGCTTCACCAGCTGGTGCGCGCAGTTGTCCACGATAACGTGCCACGACTCGATATCGGGATACTCGGGAGCGATCTCCTCGAACGTGCGTTTCAGCAGGCCCTCGGTCAGCTTCATGATGTTCGACTTGGTCGCACAGGCGACGCTCTTTCGGCCCTCGGCGCGGGCGAACTCGAACGCCATCCGAACGATCTTCTCGCACCCCTTGCGGGAGATCACCTTCAGGCACTGCGCCACGCCCGGCGTCTGCATGTGCTCGATGCCGGCGTACAGGTCCTCGACGTTCTCGCGCACGACGACCAGATCGATGCCGCGGCCGGAGTACGGCGTCTTCACGCCCGGAAACTCGCGCGCCGGGCGGATGTTGGCGTACGTCTCGAACAGCTTTCGCAGCGTCACGTTGGCGCTCTTCTCGCCGAAGCCGACCGGCGTCTCGAGTGGGCCCTTGAGCACAACGCGCGTTCGGCTGATCGAATCGATCGTGTCCTGCGGGACGCCGGACGGCAATCCCTGCTTGAACACCTCGGCGCCGGCCTGGCGCTCGTCCCACTCGATCGCGGCCCCGGTTGCGTCCACGATCCGGCGCGCCGACGCGACCACCTCGGGGCCGATGCCGTCGCCGGGAATCAGAGTGACCGGTGTGCCTGCCATCGCCGACACCCTACAACGCTCCGCGCGCACGCGGCAGCAGCAGGCAGCCGTGCGGCTCTGCTTCAATCCGGGCGTGATCGATCAACGAATCGTCGTTCGCAGCACCGTCCTTCTGGCCGGCGCGCTGGCCTGCCTCAGCGGCATGGTGCAGCTGGTGGTGGCTCTGGGCACGGTCACCGTGGTGCTGGCGACCGGCGTCGAGGGCGTGCTGGGGCTTGGCCCGGCCGTGTTTCTCATCGCCGGAGCGCTGGTGGCGCTTCCAGCCGGCCGGGCGATGGACAGCCATGGCCGGGTACCGGTGTTGGCGGCCGGCTGCTGTGCGGGGATCGCCGGCTGCCTGCTGTGCGCGGCGGGCGCCGCGGCGCGATCATCCGTGTTGGTGCTGGCCGGCTTCGTGCTGGTCGGCGTGGCGAGCGGGACCGTGCTGCTGGCGCGGGCGGCGGCCGCCGACCTGTACCCGCCCGCTCGCCGCGCCCAGGGCATCTCGCGGGTGCTGTTCGGCGCGCTGTTCGGCGCCGCACTGGGGCCGCTGGTGTTCCGGCCGCTGCTGGCCGGGCGCGAGCTGAACCTGGCCAGCCTGGTGGTGCCGTACCTGGCGGCGGCCGCGATGATGCTGGTCGGCCTGGCGCTGGTGCTGGCCGTGCGGCCGGAGCCCAAGCTGCTTGCGGAGCGGTTTCGTGAGCCGGGCGACGAGCGGCTGCCGGCCGCCCCGCTGCGCGAGATCCTGAGCCGGCCGGGGGCGGGCGTGGCCGTGCTGGCATCGGTCGCCAGCTTCGCGGTGATGGTCTCGGTGATGAACCTGAGCGGCTACGTGATCGTTGGGCACGGCCACCCCGGCGAGGACGTGTTCACGGTCATCAGCTGGCACATCGTCGGCATGTACTCGCTGGTGCTCGTGATCGGCAATCTGATCGACCGCGTCGGCCGGCGGCCGTCGCTGGTCTGGGGGCTGGCGATCATGGCCGTCTCCACCCTCGGTTTGGGCTGGGCCGAGAGCATCGCGGCCTCGTCGCTATGCCTGTTCGGGATCGGCCTGGGCTGGAACGTCTCCTACGTGGCTGCGGCGGCCGAGCTGACGCAGATCGCCTCCCCGGCCGAGCGCGGCCGGCTGATCGGCTTCACCGACCTCGTCTGCGGCTTCGCGGGGGCATCGCTGGCGCTGATGGGCGGAGTCGTCTACACGGCGCTGGGCGTGGTGGTGCTGGCCGCCGCCGCGAGCGCGCTGGCAGCGTTGCCGGCGGCCTGGATCGTGATCCGGCGCGTGCCGCTGGTCGCCGCCGCCGGCTAGGAGCTCGGTTCCTCGCAGGCGTGGTGGGCGACGGGCTTGGGTGGGCTCTTCTGGGACAGCTGGTATGCCCAGGCCAGCGCCTCCGCCACCGCCCGGTACAGCTCGGGTGGGATCTCCTGGTCGAGCTCGAGCGTGGCCAGCGCCTGCACCAGCACGGGATCCTCACGCAGCGGAACGCCCGCCGCACGCGCGGCCTCGAGGATCTTCTCAGCCACCAGACCCTTGCCGGTGGCGACAACCTTGGGCGCATCGCGCCCCTCGTAGCGAAGCGCGGTCGCCCGCTTGGTTGGGCGCTCAGGCCTGGACATCGACCCTGCCGGCCGGCGGAGCGGGTGGCCTGCGGCCGATCGGGCGCTCGCTGACGCCCGCCACGGCCGGCCGGCCGGTGGCCTGCCCCAGCCGCTCGACCAGGTCGGGAAGCGCGCCCTCCGCCAGCGCCGTCGCCTCGCCCGGCGCGGTCACCACGCCGACGCGCACGGCGCCGTCCGCCATCCGCAGCCGCACCTCGATTGCGCCCAGGACGGGGGAGTGCAGGACGAACGCGGCCTCGCCCGCCGCGCTGCGACCGCCCCCCGACCGTTGCTTGTCGGGCTGCACTTGAGCATTCGCCGCACCGCCGTCGGGCAGCCACAGCGGCTCCTGGCCGGCCAGCGCCAGCGCCGCCCGCAGCAGCTCGCCGTCACCGCTCACCGCCAGCTGGCCGGCGGCCTGGCTGAGCGTCGAGGTTGCCATCTGCTCGGCCGGAGACTGGTGCTGGATGCGCACCAAGAGCTGGGTCTGATCGAGCCGTACCACCGTCAGCTTGAGCGTCTGGCCGGACTCGACACCCGCCGGCAGCCGGGCCTGGAGCAGCGCGCCGGCCAGCGAGATCGTGCCGCGGCCGCCTGCGGCCGGCGCTGCCACCACCCGCGCCACCAGTTCGGCGCCGGGCTCGAGCGCGAGCGTGCGAGCCGCCTCTCCCAGCGCGCCGGCGACCGCCTTCAGCGTGACGGATTGAACGTTCATGACGAGTCCCTGCTCAACTTGCTCCCGTGTCCGACGACTACCCGTTACGACGACCACCGTCGTCCCCGTTATCGACCGCTCGGGAGGTCTATCCAGATGGAACGCGGGCTTTA
>JAWVEC010000339.1:0-2815 GCA_033856975.1 Gaiellales bacterium | reverse complement strand
TCCCTCAGGGAGGCAGAGCCAGTTGCTGTGCTGTGGGGCCGCGAGCGGGTCGACGACCGCCTCGACGGTGAGTCCCGCGATAACGAACGGCTTATAGCCGAGCCGCGAGAGCTCAGCATGGAGTTGGTCAAGCCCGAGACCTGCGCGGCGCTGGTGCGGTTGCGAGGCCTCGAGCACGAGCGCCGGCTGCTCGGCCTCCAGTACGCGGTGTCCCCCTCGCAGAATCGACACCTCCGATCCCTCGGCGTCGGCGACGATCAGGCGCACGCCACGAAGCTGCTCCGCGAATTCGTCGAGGGTCCGGCATTCCACGTCGATCATCGTCATGTCGGCCGGCGTGTCGTAGTAGGTGGGCCTACCGGTTGCCCTTTCCTCGGGACCGAGCAGGTGCCCTATGCCCTGGGACATCGAGGCCGTCGGCAGCGCGAAGGTGTCGCTGCCGGCGTGATCCGAGAGCGCGTACGGAAACAGCGTCACATTCGAATGGCGCAGTCCCGGTATCACCGCGGTGAGCGCGCTCAGATTGGCGGGCATCGGCTCGAAGGCAACGACGCGCCCAGCGCTGCCCACGATGTCCGAGAAACCCACCGTCTCGGTGCCGACGTTGGCGCCCACCTCGACGAGCATGTCGCCCGGGCTGGTTAGAGCCAGCGCGACGGCCCAGTTGCGCCAATCGCCGTAGCCATTCACCGCGAACGGATACGCGTGGAAGTCGGCGGTGGTGCCGCGGAACGTGGACCCGGTTTTCGCCTTGATCGCGAATGCGTAGTCGTCACGCTGCCCACGCTCATACGGATACAGGAGCGTCCGCGCCTTCCCGACCCCGAACGGCTGCATCCGACCACACAGGAGCCTGGCCAAGCGCAGCCGCGTCGGCTCTTTCCGGCGGCCCATTTGACCGCTACGTGCCGCCTCCCGCATCCGGCGCGATGGTACCCGCTCGCGGACAGCAGACCGGTCCGACTCGCGAGCCTCACAGGATGTTCCCAGGGTCATCACGCAGAGCCTTAGGCCTCTCGTCGCATAGTGAAATCCCCCACCGGCCCACAACGCAAGGGAGCCACCATGACTCGCACACACAGGACTTGGAGCAGGCGCAGGCTGACTACCTCCATCGCCGCCGGCGCCGCGGCAATCGCGGTTGCGGTCGGCGGCATCGCCGTCGCCGACTCGGGGTCGAGCAGTAGCGCGACCGCGGCGACCCCGGCCACGGCGGGGAAGGTCATCCCGTTCCAGCAGGGTCAACCGAGCCCGGCCACGAAGGTCGGCCAGGTGCCCGCGAGCTTCACTGCCGGGGCGGGCAAGATCGTCACCGGAACAGCGGCGGATAAGGCCAAGGCCGCTGCAGTGGCCGCCTACCCAGGAGGCACCGTCAACCGCGTCGTGCTGCTGAGCGACGGCCAGTACAACGTCCACATCATCGGCGTCAACTGGCCGCACCACGTCTTCGTGAACCAGAGCTTCAAGGTCGTCGGCGCCGAGTAGTTGCCTCGCGCTGGGCGAAGTGAGAGGATCGCGCCGCCGCCGGGCCCCTCATCAGGGCCCGGCGAGTGCCATCGACATCGGAGGGTCGTCATGGATGCTCGTCCTTTTGCCTTCGCCGCGGTAACGGCTGCTCTCGCCATACCGGCCGTTGTGCTGGCGGACGGCCTCGGTCCGCACTCGAGCTGGTACGACCAGCACCCGAAGGCCACGAAGCCGATGAACAACGTCTCGATCGTCGTCCACCGCGACAAGAACAAGGCAGACGTGTTCGTGGACAACTTCTGCCTCGGGTCTGAATCCCCGAGCGGCTCCCCCAAATATCCGGACGGCGCCGGCGCGCGCGGGCTCCGGGTCAGCAAGGGCAAGATCTCGTATAGCGGAAAGGCGACGATCTACAGGCAGAGCGGCCAGGAGCAGGTGGCGATGCGCTTCGCAGCCACGGTCAAGCCGAAGAGCGCCGCGGGCAGCGCGAAGTTCCCCGGAAAGCCGTGCGGCACCATCGGCTTCACGGCGAAGCTGGCGGGGCGGACGAAGTGAGCTTCGCCTCGCTCACTTAACGACGCTTCAGTACCACCGGGATCTGGAGATTGATGGGCAGGCCACCGGGCGTTAGCAGGTGCGCTACCGCATGAGCGCGCAGCGTCCTGGTATGGGCGATCCGGCGTCTGGCGGCCCGGCTGAGGTGGATGGCGAGCCGCTTGCGGCGGCCCGCCCGTAATGAGACGTGCGCACGTCCGAGCACGTACGTTCGCTTCGCCTTCGACCGCCCCGCAGACTTTGCCGTCGAGCCGGTGCTGAGGGTGACCGTTCCGCGAGCGTCGAGCGGGCTGCGTATCGAGATGTAAGCGACCGATCCGTTGGCGGTGCTCGTCTGCGGCGCCTGCAGCGCATTGGATCCCGAGGGGTGCACGGCGTATGTGAGGCCGTGGTAGAACCCAAGCGCCCCGTCGGCGTTCAGCAGATCGTGCACCGTCAACGCCGCCGCACCCGAGGTGAACAAGTCTGGAGGCGGCGCCGTCCCATTGCACAGCGCATTGCTGGGGTCGCTCTCGCCACAGACTATGGATGTGACCTGCGCGGGGCTGAAACCACCCGGCGGCCGTTTGAAAAGCTTCGGTCGATTAGGGTCGGCCGTCTCCTCGTCGATGAGCACACCGAGCGCAGCGCGCTTCCATCCTTCGGCGAGTCCGTTCGCATCGCCGATCAGTTCCGCAAGCGTGTCCAATCCACCTTTCAGGCCAATCGCCTGCTCGATGATGACCGGCAAGAACGCCTCCCCCGCCGACAGCCCCTTGCCGGCCAGTTCGGCCGCGCCCGGTGTGCCCACGGC
>JAWVEC010000338.1:0-2611 GCA_033856975.1 Gaiellales bacterium | reverse complement strand
CCGATCCCCATCTGCGCGAGCGGCTGATCCTGACATACGCCCCCCTGGTCAAGTACGTCGCCGGGCGCCTGGGCACGGGCCTGCCGGCACACGTCGAGGAGGGCGATCTCGTCTCGTATGGGCTGCTGGGCCTGATGAACGCGATCGAGCGCTACGACCCCGGCCGCGACACGAAGTTCGAGACGTACGCGATCAGCCGCATCAAGGGCGCCATCATCGACGAGCTGCGCTCGATGGACTGGGTGCCGCGCTCGGTGCGAAGCCGCGCCCGCGAGATCGAGCGCGCGATCGTCGAGCTCGAGAACAAGTTCCACCGCCCGCCCTCGGACGAGGAGATCGCGAAGGCGCTCGGCATCACCGAGGACGAGTTCCAGGACAGCCTGACGCAGATCTCACGCTCGTCGGTGGCTGCACTGGACGAGCTGTGGACGATCTCCAGCTCGGGCGGAGACACCGTCTCGCTGATCGACACGCTGCAGGATCCCAACGCGGACGACCCTTCGCTCGAGCTGACGCGCACAGAGGTGCGCGAGGCGCTGGCCTCCGCGATCGGCAAGCTGCCCGAACGCGAGCGCACGGTGATCACCCTCTACTACTACGAGGAGCTGACGCTGCGCGAGATCGGTGAGGTGCTGGGCGTGACCGAGTCGCGCGTCTCACAGCTCCACACCAAGGCGATCCTGCGCCTGAAGGCGAAGCTGCAGGGCAGCCTGGAGCGGGCGAGCCTGGAGAGAAATAGGTAACGATTCGCGCGGGGCGCCAGCGGCGCCACTCGCGGCTGCTTGCAGGGCTCTGCCCGACAGCGGCAGAGGCCGTCCGAGCGGCCGGATGCGCTCGGAGTAGGGGTAACGACCGGCACCGGGCGCCCGTCCGCGTCACGAGCCTACAACGGCGGCCGTGTGAGGGGTCTGACCCCTCCCGCCGGCCGCGGCCAAGGAGTGGCAGCCGCACAGCAACTGCGTGACAGGTGCGACTCGGACGTGTGACGCGGGCCGTGTGAGGGGTCTGACCCCTATCGTCGAGTACAGGCGGACCGCCACGGATATGTGACGTGGGGCGCGCGTTCATCTCCGCGCCTGCCATTGCCAGGCACAGCGGCCCGACGCTAAGGTGAACGCCTCACACTCACCTCGCCTGAAAGGCCTGCACATGCCTCACAAGGAGCCTGGCAAGATTCGCAATGTCGCGGTGATCGGCCACCGCGGAACCGGCAAGACCTCGCTGGTCGAGGCGCTCCTGTACGAGTCAGGCACCATCAACCGACTGGGCAGCGTGGCCGATCAGACCAGCGTCAGTGACCACGACGACGACGAGCGCAAGCGGGGCATGTCGATCTCGGCTGCCGTCACCCACCTGGAGTGGGAGGGCCGCACGATCAACCTGATCGACACGCCGGGCGAGCAGAGCTTCCAGGTCGACGTGCTGTCGGCGCTGCGGGTGGTGGAGGGCGCGATCGTGACGGTGTCGGCCGTGATGGGCGTCGAGGTCGGCACCGAGCGGCTGTGGCGGCGGTGCGACGAGCTCGAGATCTCGCGGCTGGTGCTCGTGAACCTGCTGGACAAAGAGCGGGCCGATTTTTACGTCGCGCTCGAGCAGCTCCGCGAGCGGCTCTCGCCAACCTGCGTGGCGGTCGAGATCCCGATCGGCTCCCAGGGGGAGTTCCACGGCGTCGTCGATCTCGTGCACATGGTCGCCTACCTGCACGGCGGCGACGCGTCCGGCCACGACGAGTCGGTGCCGATCCCCGACGAGATGCGCGGGCTGGCGGAGGAGTATCACGACAAGCTCATGGACGTGGTCGCCGAGACATCGGACGAGCTGATGGAGCGTTATCTGGATGGCGGCGAGATCACGCGCGAGGAGATGGCGCAGGCGCTGAAGCAGCTTGTCACCGACGGACGCGTGTTCCCGGTCGGCTGCGGCGCCGCCACCCGCAACATCGGCTCACACGGGCTGCTCGACCTGATCGTCGAGGGGCTGCCCTCCCCGGCACGGGCGCGCAATGTGCCCGAGAGCGGCGGCGCAAAGACGCTGGCGTACGTCTTCAAGACGATCGCCGATCCCTACAGCGGCAAGATCAGCCTGATGCGGGTGTTCGCCGGCACCCTGAAGGGCGACTCGCAGCTGGTCAACAGCCGCACCCACGGCAAGGAGCGGATCGGACAGCTGCTGCTGCTGCAGGGCAAGGATCACTCGCCCACCGATGAGCTGGGGGAGGGCATGATCGGGGCCGTCACGAAGCTGAAGGAGACCAACACCGGCGACGTGCTGGCCGACGTCGACAAGCCGGCGCCGGTCGAGCCGATCGCGCTGCCGGCCGCGGTGGTGGCGTTTGCGATCGAGGCCAAGCACAAGGGCGACGAGGACAAGGTGCACGCCTCGCTGCGGCGGCTGGCCGAGGAGGATCCCTCGCTGGACATCCATCGCGACGAGCAGACCGGCGAGACGATCGTGGGCGGGCTCTCCCAGATGCACGTGGAGACCGTGCTCGAGCGGATGCACCGCCGGTTCGGCGTCGAGGTCGACCTGAAGCCGCCCCGCGTCCCCTACAAGGAGACGATCCGAAAGCCGGCCCGCGCCCACGGCCGGCACAGGAAGCAGACGGGCGGGC
>JAWVEC010000337.1:0-4062 GCA_033856975.1 Gaiellales bacterium | reverse complement strand
CGTCGTGCTCCTTCAGCCAGCGGCGGTAGCGCTCGATCGGATCCTTCTGCGTCCACTCTTCGAGCTTCTCGCGGGGCACGTAGAAGGCGTCGTCGTGCACGGCGTGGCCCTCCATCCGCAGCGTCACGAGCTCGAGCAGCGTCGGGCCGCCGCCGGCGCGCGCCTTCTCGATCGCCGCGTGCACCTCGCGGTAGACGGTCAGCACGTCGCAGCCGTCGACCACGACGCCGTCGAAGCCGTAGGCGGCGGCGCGGTCGGCGAGGTGCTCGCAGGCGAACTCGAGCCGGTTGGGCGTCGAGTAGGCGTACTGGTTGTTGTCGATGATGAACACGACGGGCAGCCGTCGCACCCCGGCCAGGTTCATCGCCTCGTGGGCGTCGCCGCGCGCCATAGCGCCGTCACCCGACCACGTCACCGCCACGCGCGCCTCGCGCCGGATCTGGAAGGCCAGCGCGCAGCCCACCGCGACCGGCATCTGGGCGGGGAGGTGGCTGACCATCGCCACCAGGCCCAGCCGTATGTCGGCCATGTGAACGTTGCCGTCCTTGCCGGCGGCCGGGCCGTCGGCGCGCCCCATGTACTGGGCGAAGATCCGCCACGGCTCGGTGCCGCGGGTGACGTGGACGCCCATGTCGCGCTGGATCGGCGTGCCCACGTCCTCGCTTCGCATCGCCGTCGCGGAGCCGACCGCCGCGGCCTCGTTGCCGCGCCCGGTGTAGAAGCTGCCCGGGATCTTGCCCTGGCGGTAGAGGATGTGGCCACGCTCCTCGATCCCACGCGTGATCAGCATGTTGCGGTAGATCTGGAGCAGATCCTCGCTGTCGAGGTCGGCCTGTTTGATGTCCTCGGCCGACTCGACCGGAGTTGCTTCTCGGGCGACTGCCATGCTTTTGCGGAGTGTACCCGCGGGGACGGATCGCGTAATCACCCGGCCGGTACAATCGGGAGATGGGTTATGACCGAAACCGCGAGCTCGGCGACCGCTGCGGCTTCTGTCTGCGCTGCGGCTGGGGACGGCGGTTCATGGGTGCTGATCCGGCCGCAATCCCGCAGTCGTGCCCCGACTGCGGCGGCCAGGTGCTCTCGGCCTGCCCCGCCTGCGGGGCGGCGATCGTCTCGTTGATGGGCATCGCATGCCGCGAGTGCGGCGAGCCGCTGCGCGCGCCGGAGCTGTTTGGCGTCGAGATCCGCCGCAAGCCGGAAAAACCGCCGATTCGGGCTTCTACGGTTGACGCGGCCGCTGCTGGCGACGATAAAGAGAGCAGGTCCCGTTGATAACTCTTGTCCTGTTCGCATTCCTGGTGGGCGCCACGACGTCCGCCCTGGTGCTCGCCGTGCGCGAGCGCCGGCAGGCCGCCGCGCTGCGCGAGCGGGTTGTCGCGCTGACCGCCGAGGCCGACATGCTGGAGCGCCGAGACAGCGACACCGGGCTCTGGAACAGCCGTCACTTCGTGGAGGCGCTGACCCGCGAGATCGAGCGCGCCCGCACCTATGGACGCCCGGTCGCGCTCGCCCTGGCCTCGGTCGACGGGTTGGAGGAGGGAGGCCCCGACACGGACGAGGCGATGCGCCTGCTTGGCACCTCGATCGGGGGCAGCGTGCGCGCACTGGACACAGCCTGCCGCGTCGGCAGCACCGAGTTTGGCGTGATCATGGCCGAGACCGACAGCCGCAGCGCATCGGTGGCGGCCGAGCGGGTGCTGCGGGCGATGGCGCGCGTGCGCACCCCAGGAGGGCTTCAGACGCAGGCCTCGGTGGGCATCGCGGCCTGCCCGGCGCATGCTGAGAGCTTTGACGCGCTGGTCGAGCGGGCCGGGTCGGCGCTGCGCCAAGCGCGCCGCGCGATGCACCGCGAGCAGCCCAAGTCGGGCACGGTCACCGTCTCGATGGCTGTCTGGGACGACGCCGAAGACTGAGCGCGTGAAGCGTAAGAGCTTCTAGGACCGGATCTCGGAGAAGTGGATCACGGTCACCGTGTCGTCCTCGGTGACGACGCGGTTGTAGAGCTGGCCGAGGAAGTGCACGAACTCCTCGATGTGGCGGATCTCCGGGTTGTCGTGCTGGATCTCGCGCGGCGAGACCTCGTGCAGCGGCTTCACCTCGACCTTGTCGATCACCGCATCGAAGATCTTCTCGCGCAGGCCGAAGCGCTGTCCGGCCAGCACGCACACCACGAGCCCCTTGCGGTACTTGCCCGACTTGTCTCCCAGCCGGATGGTGGCCGTCTTCCGCCGGTGGCGAAGCTGATCGGCGACGACCGGCGAGTAGAAGTTGAGGGCCTCCATCCGCCGCCATCATATCGAGTGGACCAACCTCTCGGATAGCCTGCCGCGATGCGCCGCCTCGCCCCCATCATCTACGCGATCGTGTTCTTCGATGCGCTGCTCCTGTTCGCGATCGTGCCGCTGCTGCCCGACTACGTCACCTCGCTCCACCTCTCGAAGACACAGGCCGGCGGCGCGATCGGGATCTACAGCGCGGCCACGCTCGCGGTGGCGCTGCCGGCGGGACGGATCGCCGATCGGCTGGGGCCACGCCGGATCACGGTCGCCGGGGTGGCGCTGATGGCGCTATCCACGCTCGCCTACGCCGGCGCGCACAGCTTCTGGGTACTGCTGGCCGCGCGCGGCGGGCAGGGCGTGGCATCGGGCATCTCGTGGACGGCCGGGCTGGCCTGGCTGTCGTCCTCCGCGCCGCCCGATCGGCGGGGGCGGGTGCTTGGGCTGGCGATGACGTTCGGCAGCGTCGGCGCGCTGATGGGGCCCGTGCTGGCCGGCCCGCTGGCGGCGTGGCTGGGGATCCGGGCGCCGTTCGTGCTGCTGGCCGCCATCGCGGCCGTGCTGACCGTGGCCTCGGCGCTGCCCGCCGACGTGCGCGGCACGCACATCGAGCACGTGGGGCTGCTGGACACGCTGCGGATCGCCGTTCGCGGCCGACTGATGGCCTGCGCCGTGCTGGTGATGGTGCTGGTGGCGGCGGTGTCCGGCGTGCTGGACACGCTGGTGCCGCTGCGGATGGGCGCGGCCGGCTACTCGGCGACGGCGATCAGCCTGATGCTGGCGCTGGCCGGCCTGGCCTCGGCGCTCACTCAGGGGGCGGTGGGCCGCGTGTACGACAGTCTGGGCGGGCTGCGGATCGCGTTCGTCTCGATCGCGGCGATGGCCGTGCTGACCGGCCTGCTGGCGGTGCCGGAATCGGCGCTTGCGCTGGCGGTGATCTTCGTCATCGGCTCCCCCGCGGTTGCTGCCCAGTACGCGATCTCGTTTCCGCTGGCGGCCGAGGGCGCCGACGAGGTGGGGCTGCCGCACGGCATCGTGCTGGGCGCGATGAACGTCTGCTGGGGGATCGGATTCTTCATCGGCCCGTCGGCCGGGGCGGCGATCGCCGAGGCCAGCTCCGATCGCGTCACCTACCTGCTGGCGGCACTGCTGGGCGTGGTCGCGCTGCCTCTGTTGCGAACGCTGGCACTCTCACCAAGAGAGTGCCAAGAATCGGCTTGACGGAGGCGCGGGGGCTGCTATCATCGTTGCCTGGCACTCCACCACTGCGAGTGCCAACTTTTGGGGGTAGTCCTCAGTCATTGCATGGAGGTAGCATGGATCTGAAGCCTCTGGGTGACCGCGTCATCGTCGAGGTGCTCGAAGAAGAGCAGACCACGGTGAGCGGTATCGTCCTGCCGGATACGGCGAAGGAGAAGCCGCAGCGCGGCAACGTTCTCGAGGTCGGCCCCGGCCGCTACGAGGACGGGAAGCTGGTCCCGCTCGATGTCAAGAAGGGCGACGAGATCATCTTTTCCAAGTACGGCGGCACCGAGATCAAGGTCGGCGGCGAGGATCTTCTGATCCTGCGCGAGTCCGACATTCTCGCCAAGGTGTCGACCACCAAGGTCAAGGCAAAGGCGTAGGGAGAGCGAATGGCACACAAGGAACTGAAGTTCAATGAGGATGCTCGCCGCTCGCTTCAGCGCGGCGTTGACATCCTGGCCGACGCGGTCAAGGTGACGCTCGGCCCCAAGGGTCGTTACGTCGTGCTCGACAAGAAGTTCGGCGCACCGACCATCAC
>JAWVEC010000336.1:0-3395 GCA_033856975.1 Gaiellales bacterium | reverse complement strand
TGCCAGCTTCGCGTCAGGCCCGGCGCCAGCGGTTCGACGATCTCCCGGTACCGGGCTTGGTCGGGCGAATCCACGAAATACGTTGGCAATGACGGGAATCCATTGAACGCCACCGAGGCGTAGCTCGCGGTATATGCGCCGGCGTCGTCGATCTCGACCCGATCGCCGGGGCGCAGGGTGACCGGAAGCGGATACCGTTGGTACAGCACGTCGTCGCCGTCGCACGTCGGCCCGGCGACGACCGCATCATCGACCGGATCGCCATCGCGGTCGGTCCGTAGCCGGTAGCGGATGTACTCATTCTCCGTCTCGGCCAGGCCACCGTAGCGGCCGATGTCGAGGTACACCCAGCGCCGGGCATCGGTGCCCGTCCGCACCGACACCACCTGGCAGCTGATCGTGCCCGCCGAACCCGCGATCACCCGTCCGGGTTCGACGGCGAGCTGCGGTGGGTTCGCGCCGAAATGACGGGCCAGCGCCGATTTTATGAACCCGGCGACCACATCGAGGTCCGGTGCGCCGGGCGCATACGGAAGCGGGTACCCGCCGCCGACATTGATCGTGGTGAGTTCGTTGACCGCATCAAAAATTGATGCAGCACTGCGTATTCCAAGCTCCCACGCCCCTGGGTCGAGTTGTTGTGAGCCCACGTGAAAGCACACGCCTTCCGGACGTAGTCCTAGCCGCTGGGCGTGCCTCAGCAGCGCCGCGGCCGCACCCGGGGCGCAACCGAACTTGTCTACGAACGGCGTTACCGACGACGGAAACTCCGGTGCGATGCGGCATTCCACCGCTGCGCCCGGGGCGTGCTCGGCGATGGCCGTCAGTCCCTGCTCGGTGTCGAACGCGAACCGCGCAACACCGCGTGCGTACGCCCGGGCAATGTCGGCGGGCTTCTTGATGGTGTTTCCGAACGTCAGTAGGCGGCCTTCGATGCCGACGGAATCGCACGTGTCGATCTCGCCGATCGATGCGATGTCGAATGCGGACCCTTCCGCCGCCAGCAGACGCAGGACGGGTTCGGCCGGGTTCGCCTTGACCGCGTAGCGGATCTGCGCCTCGGGCAAAACGGTGCGCAGCGCCCGGAAGTTTTTGCGCACCTGACCAAGATCGAGGCTCAGATACGGTGTCTCGGGCACAGGTCGCAGACTAGTACGCGCGGCAGCGCCGTGCGCGGGCCGCCAGTCAGGCGTCGGGGTGGGACGGTAGCGAGAAGTGTTCCGGCGGAACGGCCGGGGCGCTGGGCGTTTGCGCCGAGAGCGGAGTCGTGATGCCGTCGAGGACCTCGTCGACGTCCCCGGTGAGACGGTTGTAGTTCAGGGTCCCGTGCTGGAAGTTCTGCGTGATCTGCAGCGGCTCTTGGATTTCAGCGCTGGTCGGCAAGCCGAGCGGACCGCGTTCGTAGCTCTGTGAGGCCCAGGCGTCATAGATCGCGCCGGCGACGGGTTGTGTTCCGGTCTCGGGCGACCAGTACATGGCGCCCTTGGCGAAGGTGGAGTAGCGGGCATCGCCTTCGGCGACGTCTTCCGGCGAGGTCGGCGCGCCGAGCGCACTGTTCATGCCGCCGATCGCCTGCCAGTGCTCGTAGATCGCGCCGCCTTGCAGCGCCTTGATCAACTCCTCGGGCGGGTCGTTGAAATGGGAGGCGATATCCCGGATCTCGTCCATCAGCGCGTAGGCGGCGTTGCCGGGGCAGTCGGTGTTCCCGACGTCGCGATGGGTGAAGATGGTGGGCAAGGTCGCGAAGGCACCGGCCGGAAATGTGGTGTAGTGGCTTCCCTCGGACTCCAATGTCACCGTGCCCTTGGGGTCGACGCCGTCCAGGCCCAGGCGCCAGCCGAGCAACCGTCCCACCGCGCGAAGCTGAAGCGGCGTCGGCGGTACGTCATCGAAGTTGCCGATCATCGCCACACCCCAGGTGTTGCGGTTGAATCCGCCGGTGTGGAAGCCCTCGACCGCCTTGGTGAGACCTCCGGCACTGCCCTCGAACACCTGGCCGTACTTGTCGACCAGCGCGTTGTAGGCGATGTCGCACCAGCCCAGCGTCTTGCTGTGGTAGGTGTAGATGGCCTTGACGATCCCCGCCGATTCGCGCGGGGAATAGTCATTGCTACCCGCGGTGTGATGAATGACAGCCGCGCGAATCCCGTTGTCGTACTGCGGACTACCGCACCGCAGCGATTCGTCGGCACCCCATTCCGCGCGGCTGACGATGGCGGGCGGCTGGCCGGGCATCATGACTCCGGACGGCGGCGTCCACTGTGTCTTGGCCGGCGCCTGCGGCGGGGAGATGAGGATCGCGGAGATGTTCTGCCCGAACGGCTGTTCCTTGGAAGCGGGCCGATATCCAAGGCTGTCAAGGTCGCGGGACGGCGCCGCGGGTGGTCCCCCGCGAGCGGGAGGTGCCCCCAGGGTCACCGCGGCATCGAGCGGGCGGGTGACCGCGATCTGCACGGTGGTCGTGGTGCCGACGAACACCGGGTCGGTGCTGCGGGGTCCTTCGGTCGGTCCGGCCGGCGCGCCGGATTCGCTACCCGAGGCGTTGTCCGGTGCCGCGGTCTCGTACTCGGTCTGATACCAGGGCCCCCACGAACCGTCGGGGCGCTTCGCGCGCACCCGGGTGGAGGAGCCGGCCAGGTCGCCGGTGAGTGCGACCAGAGAAAACGGCGTCTCCTGGGTGAGTTCGCGGACCGTGACGCCGCCTCCGAGCCCGATCAGCGGCTGCTCGGTGAGTTGGGTGTCGTGAGCCGGCCGTGCCGCGTCGGGCGCGCCGCGTTCGCGGGTTAAGTGCGCCACCGCCGAAACGATGACAACCGTGGCCGCGATGGCAGTGAGCATCATCGTTGGCGCACGGCTACGGGATGACACCAGCTGATGTTACGTGTGTGTCTGGTGTTATTTATGAGACGACACGAATACTCCGGGTCCAAACTCGCCAGAAACCGTTCGACGGCACCGCAGAGTTTTGGTGACTCTGCGGTGCCGTCAGGTGACAGGACCCCCGAAGTTCTAGACGGGAGGCAGCGCCGGCGGGAGAGCTGCGGCCGCACCCGGCAGAGCGCCTAGGCCACCCGGCAGAGCGCCTGCGGCACCGGGCAGAGCGCCTGCGGCACCCGGCAGGGCACCTAGGCCACCCGGCAGGGCACCAGCGGCACCCGGCAGCGCCGCGCCGCCGTGCTGGGCCTGCGTGATCGCCGGCATCATCACGCCCTTGAGCAGGTCCATGACCTGACCGGCGCCGAGTTGGTTGGCGGCTTGCATCACGTCGTTGACGAGCCCGCCGCTAGCGCCGCTACCGCCGCCCGAACCGCCGCCCAGAGTCGACGGGTCGCCGAGGATCGGGTAGGTGCCGTCGGCACCCGGGTCCGCGCTGATCGGCACCTCGCTCGGGGACA
>JAWVEC010000335.1:0-6543 GCA_033856975.1 Gaiellales bacterium | reverse complement strand
GCGTACGACTGCCTTCGACCCCGACGCAAACAACGTCGAGGCCGCCTGCCATCGCCCGGCGGGCGAGCGGTGATCGCCCGCACCTGGCGCGGAGCCGTCCGGTGCGAGGACGCCGACGCGTACGCCGAGTACATGCAGACGACGGGAGTTGCCGGCTACGCCGCGACCGCCGGCAACCGCGGCGTCTGGATGCTGCGGCGCGACCTGGACGATCTCACCGAGTTCGTGATGTTCACCCTCTGGGACTCGATGGATAGCGTACGAGGGTTCGCCGGCGACGATCCCGAGACGGCCGTTTTCTATCCTGACGACGACCGCTTCCTGGTCGAGCGCGACCTGCGGTCGAACCACTTCGAAGTGCAGACGCACCTGCCGGATCCCGCCGGCTGACCCGTCGTCCGCGGGATACGACAGTATTCCGCCAAGATGTACTGCACATCCTGTGGCACGCAGCGGCCCGACGATCCAACGGCCAGGTTCTGTCCATCCTGCGGCGCCGCGTATGACCCTGGGCACGTCGCCGGCGCCTACTACGCGGGCTGGTGGAGCCGGGTCGGCGCGTCGCTGCTGGACGGCCTGGTCATGTTGGTGCCGTCGATTCCCATCGTCGTCCTGCTGTTCCGCGTCGCGACCGACGGCGGCATGCACTTCACCTCGGGCCCACAGCCACACGCCGTGATCAGCCGCGGCATGTACGAGGCGCTCGGCGCGAGCGCCGTCTACTGGGTGATCGCCCTGCTCATCTACAGCGGCCTCACGATGCGGCGACCGGGAATCCGCAACGGACAGACGCTTGGCAAGCAGGCGCTCGACATCCGCGTCACCCGCGACTCGGGCGCGCCGGTCGGCTTCAAGTTCGCGATCGTGCGTGAGGTGGCCGTCAAGAGCCTACTTCTGGGGGCGATCGGGAACATTCCCCTGGTCGGCAGCCTCGCGGAGCTGATCTGGTATCTCTGGCCACTGTGGGACGGCACCAACCGCGCGCCGCACGACATGATCGTCAAGTCGCACGTCGTCCGTGCCGCGGGTAATCGGGTACCGGTGGCCGCGGCGGCGTAGAGCCGCGATTTGCGGTTAGTTACGGAGCAGACGCACCTCGCCCATGTCGATGCGGGACCTGACGTCAGGCCGCGGACGGCGCCCGCCTCCGGTCCCTGCCGTTGCACACTGAGAGGCAGCCGCATGGACGTTCCGGCAAAGAGCTTTCCATTCCGCACCGAGGTGCGGCCCGAGCCGACGCCCAAGCGCGGATCCGCCATCCGTCCGGGCCAGCCCACCCGCACGCCCAGGCTCAGCCGCGAAGCGCTCGTGCTCTGCAGCATGTGGATCCTGGGTCTGCTGGCACTTGGCGGTGTGACGCTGTTTCAGTCCCGCGCTGATGACACGCGAAAGGCGCAGGTCGTGATCGCGCAGATGCGCATCGAAAGCGGCAACCTGCTTGCGATCGCATTCAACCCCGCGCTTGCCGCCAAGAGCTCCACGCCGAACCAGGTGCAGACGGGGCCCGAGATGAGCAAGGCCAAGCTTGTCTTCAACAACTCCCTGGCGACCCTGAAGGGTCTCGGCCACAGCGGCACGCCGGTCCAGATCGACGTACTCAGCCGTGAGTACTTCCGCTTCATCGATCAGACCGTAATCCTGGTCGGCAACGGAAACTCGGCCCAGGCCGCCATGAACCTTGGCAAGGCCGAGCAGCCAGGAGGCATTCAGGCACAGCTGACGGCGGCGTTCGACCAGGCGGACGATCGATACGGCGCAAACGCGGTCAAGTCGAGGACAGCCGCCCGGATCGGAGCGGTGGTCGCGATCCTCTTTCTGCTGGCATCGTTCACGATCGTGTTCCACGGCTCCGCCAAGGCGCGCCGGCGCACCTACCTTGATTCGACCACCGATGCCCTGACAGGACTCGGCAACCGCCGCAAGCTGTTTGCCGACGTCGAGGTCGGTGACTCGGCTGAGCGCGAGACGCGGACGGTGGGGATCTTCGACCTGGACGGCTTCAAGTCGTACAACGACACGTTCGGGCATCCCGCGGGCGACGCGCTGCTCGCTCGTCTCGGCAACCGGCTGTCGGACGCGGTGGGCGATCGCGGAAGCACCTACCGCATCGGCGGCGACGAGTTCGTCGTGGTGACGCCGGTGGCGGACGCCGACGCCCTGCTCACGGCAGCCCAGTCCGCCCTCACCGAGAAGGGCGAGGCGTTTGATATCGGCTGTTCGCTGGGCTCCTCGCTGATCACCGCCGGCAGCACGCTGGATGACGCGCTGCACGTGGCAGACCAGCGGCTCTACACCAACAAGCGCAGCGTCCACGCCGAACTCCAGCTGGCAACCAAGGACGCGCTGCTACAGGTGCTGGCCGATCAGGACACCGGCCTCGTCAGCCACCGCGGACACGTCGCCCTGCTCGCAGAGGCAACCGCGGTCGGCCTCGGGCTGTCGGCCGAGGAGGCCCAGCTTGCCCGGCTCGCCGCCCAGCTGCACGATCTCGGCAAGGCGGCGATCCCGAGCTCGATCCTCGAGAAGCCCGGCCCGCTGGACGAGCACGAGCGATCGCTGATGGAGCTTCACAGCGTGATCGGAGAGCGCATCCTCGCGGCTGCGCCGACGCTGCTGGCGATCGCCCCCATCATCCGTGCAACCCACGAGCGGCTGGACGGAACCGGCTACCCGGACGGACTCCGGCTCGAACAGATCCCGATCTGCTCGCGGATCATCGCCGTCGTGGACGCATACGACGCGATGACGAACGATCGCTCATACCGGCCGGCGATGTCTGACGCGTCAGCGCTGGCCGAGCTGCGAAAGCACGCCGGGACGCAGTTCGAGCCCCGCATCGTCGAGGCCCTGGCACTTGCGCTGCAGGGCCGGACGCTGCGCTTGGTCGCCTAACCGGCAAGCCGCTCGACCGAGAGAGTCGTAGACTCGGCTCGTGATCACCTGCCCCCACTGCAGCCAGGAGAACCCGCCAGGGGCGCGGTTCTGCAACACCTGCGCCGCTCCGCTGGCCCGTGATGCCGCGGCCGGCCGCGAGGTGCGAAAGACGGTCACCGTCGTGTTCTGCGATGTGGTGGGCTCCACCGAGCTCGGCGAGCGGTTCGACCCGGAGGTGCTGCGCGGCATGATGGCGCGGTTCTATGCGGCGGTGCGGGAGCCGGTCGAGCGCCACGGCGGCACGGTCGAGAAGGTGATCGGCGATGCGCTGGTGGCGGTGTTCGGCATCCCGATCGTGCATGAGGACGATGCGCTGCGAGCCGTACGCGCAGCGCTTGAGATGCGCGATGCCGTGCTGGCGATGGGCGAGGTGCAGGCCCGGATCGGAGTGAATACCGGCGACGTGCTCGCCCGCGACCCGACGCAATCTGAGTCACTGGTCGTGGGAGATGCCGTGAACGTGGCAGCGCGGCTGGAGCAGGCCGCGCAGGCCGGCGAGGTGCTGGTGGGCGCCGACACGTGGGCGCTCGTCAAGCACGCCGTCCACGGGCTGCGCGTGCCGCCCGTCCCTGCCAAGGGGAAGCGCGAGCCGCTGGTGGCCTGGCAGCTCGAAGACGTGGATCCGGCGGCCGGGGGTCATCGCCGCCGCCTCGATCTGCCGATGGTGGGGCGGGAGTCCGAGCGCGAACTGCTGCGCTGGGCGGTTGACCGAACCGTGGAGCTGGCTCGGCCACACCTGGTGGTCGTGCTCGGTCAACCCGGTATCGGCAAATCACGGCTGGTCTCCGAGGTGCGCAGGCTGGGCGAGGGCGTCACCGTTCTGGACGGACACTGCCGGGCATCGGCGGGATCATTCTCGCTGGAGCCGCTGCTGGAGGTTGCGCGAGCGGCGTTGCCGGACGGGCGGGCGGTTTCGCGGGGCGTGGCCGAACTGATGCTCGGCGACGCCGACGCAGCGGCCGTGGCGGCGTGCCTGGAGCGCGGCGCCGCCGCGGGCGCGCCGGACATCACGTGGGCGGTCTCGCGGCTGATCGGGACAATCGCCGAACAGCGGGCGACGGCGATCCTGCTCGAGGACGTGCACTGGGCGGACGACCTATTGCTGGAAGTCGTCGGCCAGCTGCTCAGCCGCGGCCGGCGGCGATCGCTGCTGGTCGTGTGCACCGCGCGGCCGGAGTTCGCAGAGCGGCAGCCGGGATGGTCGGGGGCCGCAAACACGGTCTCGCTGGCGCTCGAGCGGCTGGATGACGAACAGACGCACCGGCTGCTGACCAGCGCCAGCCCCGATCTCGACGACGACCAGAGCGAACGTATCGTCCTGGCCGCCGAAGGCAACCCCCTGTTCGCGGAGCACCTGGCCGCACTGGTAGGCGAACAGGACGCCTCCGCAGGGCTGCCCCGCTCGATCCAGGTGCTGCTGACCGCGCGGCTGGAGGCGCTGCCCGATCACGAGCGTGAGGTGGTCGGCGTGGCCGCGGTCGCCGGGCGCGACTTCCCTGAGGCTGCGGTGGCGGCGCTCCTCTCGAGATCAATCGACGGTGAGCTGGCACATCTCGCGCAGCGAGAGCTGGTCGAACCGACCACAGTCGGGCGGCACCACTTCGCGCACTCGCTGCTTCACGAGGCGGCCTACGGACTGATGCCCAAACAGCGCCGCAGCGAGCTGCATCTGCGGCTGGCGGATTGGCTGGAACAGGAGGGCGCGGCCGATGCTTTTATTGGCGACCACCTGGAACGCGCCTTCACGTTGCGAGTCGAGCTTGGCCAGATGGACGATGACACCACCCGGATCGGCGAGCGCGCCGGTGCCCGGCTGGCAGCGGCGGGCCGGCGAGCAGACGCCATGGGCGATCCGGTGCGGGCACGGCTGCTGCTGGAGCGGGCGCTGGAACTGCTCCCCCCCGGCAGTCCCGGAACCGCCGCGGCTCTGGTCGAGCTTGCCGCCGCCGGCTGGAACCTGTTCCCACCCGCCGAGAGGCGCCGGCTACTGACAGACGGCGCCGAACTCGCGGGCGCGCTCGGCATGCGGGCGCTCGAGCTTCGCGCTCAGATCACCGGCCTTGGCGCGGTGTCGGATCACTCGACGCGCGAGTTGCTCGAGATCACCAACACCGCTCTGCTCGAACTGGAAACGCTCGACGACCCGCGAGCACTGGCCACCGCGCTGTGCACCCGGGCCGAAGCCGAATACTCACTCGGCCGCGCCGCCGATTCGGTCGCGTCCGCCCGCCGTGCGCTCGACGTGCTTCGGGCCGCGGACGAGGACACGGTCTGGGCGGTCTCGATTCTGGCCCAGGCCCTGTACGAATCACCGATGCCGCTCTCGGCGGCCGAAGACCTGCTCGCCCAGCTGATGGAGGAGCTCGGGGTACGACCAACCGGCAGGTTGGAGCTGCTGCAGGGGGAGGCGATGCTGGCGCTTGTGCGTGGCGAGGTCGACCAGGCGTGGAACCTGCTCGAGGCCGCCGAGCAGATAGAACAGGACATCGGCCGCACCAGCAGCTTGCGGCTTCAGAGACAGCGTGGCCGAATGCTGCTGATAACCGGCCGCTACGAGCAGGCGCAAAACGCGTTGGCACGGACGGTTGCTGAGATGGAACGAGCCGCTTCGGCGGCGGATTTGGCCGTCGAGCGCAGCTTGCTCGGTCTGGCGCAGTTGGGGTCGGGGCGGCTTCACGAGGCGCGCGCCAGTGCGATAGCTGCACGCGATGGTGCGGCTCTGATCGACGCCTACGCAGCACACGCGCGGGCGCACCGGGTGTTGTCCGAGTTGGATCTGGCCGAGGCCGAGAACGAGCGTGCGGTGAAGGAGGCGCGCGAGGCCGTGGCGATTGCGGCAAGCGGTGACTGGGCGATTCTCGTCGCGGAGACCCGGCTGACGCTGTCGCGAGCGCTGCTCGCCAGCGGCGACTCTGCGGGCGCAGCGGAGCAGGCGGCAGAAGCACGGGCGGTGTACGAGGCCAAGGGCCACGTGCCCGGGGTGGCCGAAGCGGCCGCGATTGCCAGTTCGACCACCGCCGGTTAGCTGAGGCTTGTGAACGCCCGCGAGGCAGCCTGGCCGTGCGTCGAACTCGCCCCTGCGCTTCGGCGGGGACCGCGCGGCGCCCCAGCGAGGAGGGTTGCGAGTTGTCCGCGATCAGTCCTCGCCATGGGCGACGTACCAGCTAAGGCACGTGTCTACTCGGCGCGCCCATTGGCGAGGGGGAAGACGTGCTCACCAAAAGGCAAGAGGCACCCTAGCCCATATCAGTGGCTGAGACGAACCTAGCTCGGTTCAGCCGATCAGGCGGCCCGTAGCTGTGACCAGTCGCCCCCCACCAGCCCGCGCCGGATCTCCTCCGGCGGTAGTGGCCGGGCGAACAGGTACCCCTGGGCGAGATCGCATCCCAGCTCCTTCATCGCGCGCAGTTGATCCTCGGACTCGATGCCCTCCGCGATCGCGAGCAGACCCAGCGCGTGTGCCAGGCTGACAACGTTGGCGGTGATGGCCGCGTCCTTGGCGTCCCGTCCGCTTCCCTGCACGAACGAGCGATCGACCTTGATCAGGTCGATCGGAAACTCGCGGAGCTGGCCGAGCGACGAGAAACCGGTGCCAAAGTCGTCGATGGC
>JAWVEC010000334.1:0-5356 GCA_033856975.1 Gaiellales bacterium | reverse complement strand
GTGGCCGGCATGCTGATCGTCGCGATCAACCTGCTGGGCGGCATGGGCGTCGGTGTCCTGCAGCGTGGCATGGGGCTGACCGAGGCGCTGCACACCTTCCCGCTGCTGACGATCGGCGACGGGCTGGCGGCGCAGATCCCGGCGTTGCTGATCTCGACCGCGATGGGCATCATCGTCACCCGGTCGTCCTCCGAGGCCGACCTCGGCCGCGACATCACCAACCAGATCCTGAAGCAGCCGCGGGCACCGATGATCGCCGGCGCCGTGATCGGCGTGATGGGCCTGGTGCCGGGTCTGCCCAAGCTGCCCTTCCTGCTGATCGGCGGCGGCATGTTCGCGCTCGGCCGGGCGATGTCGTCCCAGGGAGCGCAGGACGCCCAGGAGTCGCTCGAGGCGGAGCGGCTGGCACAGACGGCGATGGTGCCACAGGGAGATGCCGCCGAGGGCGCCCTGGCGATCGACCCGCTCGAACTGACGATCGGCTTCGGCCTGGTGCCGCTGGTCGACCAGCAATCGGGCGGCGCGCTGCTGGGCCGCGTGCGGGTGATCCGGCGACAGGTGGCGGCCGACCTGGGCATGGTGATCGCGCCGGTGCGGATCCACGACGACGTGATGCTCGAATCCCACGAGTACGCGATCAAGGTGCGCGGCAGCGAGGTTGCTCGCAGCCGCATCATCCCCGGACACCGGCTGGCCATGAACCCCGGCGATGCCACGCCCGGAATCGCCGGCATCCCCACCGTGGAGCCGGCCTTCGGGCTGCCGGCGGTGTGGATCGAGGAGGGCGCGCAGGCCGAGGCCGAGGCGCTCGGCTACACGGTCGTCGATTCCGAGTCGGTGATCGTCACGCACCTCACCGAGACGATCCGCAGGCATGTCGACGAGCTGCTCACGCGCCAGGAGACGCGACACCTGCTGGACACGTTGAAGCAGGCCAACGCGGCCGCCGTCGAGGACGTGGTTCCCGACAAGCTCGGCGTGGGCGAGGTGCAGCGCGTGTTGCAGAGCCTGCTCCGCGAGGGCGTCTCGATCCGGGATCTGGGCACGATCCTGGAGGCGATCGGCGATCGTGCCGCATTCACGCGCGATCCCTCGTTCCTGGCCGAGTACGCCCGCCAGGCCCTGGCCCGCACGATCACGGCCGGCTACCTGGACGAGGACAAGACGCTGCGGGCGATCTCGCTGGAGCCGGCGCTGGAGCAGGAGATCGCCGAGTCGGTCTCCCAGACCGCTGACGGCGAGTACCTTGCGATGGATCCCGAGCGCGCCCAGGCGCTGGTGGGATCGCTGGCCGGCCAGGTCGAGGCCGCCACCGCGATCGGCGTACGGCCGGTTGTGCTCTGCTCGAGCCGCATCCGGCGACACCTGCGACGGCTCGTCGAGCAGTCGCTGCCACAGCTTCCGGTGATGTCCTACAACGAGATCTTGCCCGGTATCCGGGTCGAGACGACAGGGGTGGTTAGCGCATGACGACCGAGACCAAGATCTACCGCGGGCGCACGCTTGAGGATCTGCTGCCCAAGATCCGTGCCGAGATTGGCGAGGACGCCGTCATAACGCATCAGCGCGAGGGGCTGGTGGGCGGCATCGGCGGCTTCTTCGCCAAGCGCTGCGTCGAGGTCGAGGTGCGCGCCGGCGAATCGGCGACGGCACCGGCCAGGTCAGCCCTGCCGGCGCGGCGCATCTTCGACGCATACGACGCCTCCCCGATCGCGGCCACCGTCGAGGAGCTGCGAAACCCCGTCATCGACGCCATGATCGCCCAGGCCGCTCCCTTCGCGGAGGCGGCGCCGTTCACACAGGCGCTGGACGCCGCCGAGCAGCGCGACCCCGATCGCAGGTTCGAGAGCTTCGAGCCGCTGACCGCCATCGAGTCGACCACGGACGGCGACGATCTTACGCCGCCCGATCCGCTGCCCGACTCAGATGCCGACTTCGCGCCCGTCCGGGCGCGGGCGATCGAGCTCGGCCTGCCCGAGCCGGTGGCCGATGCGCTGGTGCGCGAGGCCGAGCGTGGCATGCGCCCGTTCGACCAGGACGCGACCACCGAGCAGCTCGTGCGGCGCGCGTTCGCACGCCAGGTGCGGATCGAGCACGGCTGGAAGACCAAGCGGCGCACGGTGGCGCTGGTCGGCCCGGCCGGATGCGGCAAGACGCTGGCGGTGGCGAAGCTCTGCCACGCCTACGCGGCGGGATCGCGGACGGCGGTGCGCACGCTCAGCCTGGAGCCCGCCACCTCCGCCTACCGTCTCGGCACGCTGACCGAGCACCTCGACATCGGCCTGCGGATCGCGGAGACGCCCGAGGCCGCCGAACGTGCGGCCGTTCGCATGAAGGGCGAGAGCCTGATCGTGATCGACACGCCGCCCGTCTCGGCGCGTGATGCCGAGGGCATCAGCGCGCTGGCTCAGCTGCTGGCCGCCGTCAAGCCGGATGAGATCCACCTGGTGGTGCCGGCCACGATGGACGCGCGCGCCGCACGGGCGCTGTACGAGGCGCTGATGCCCGAGATCGCGGTCAACCGGCTGCTGATCAGCCGGCTGGATGAGGCCGACTCCGCCGCCGTTGCGGCCGGGCTCTCGTTCACGCTCAAGCGGCCGATCTCCTACCTTTCCGAGGGCCGCCGTCCCAACGGCGGCCTGCGGCCGGCCGATGCCGCCGAGCTGGCGGAGCTGGTGCTGCCGTGAGCGGGCCGGCCTACCCGATGCTTCTCTGCCCGACCGGTGAAAGACGCTCCCGGAGAGCCGCCTGATGGCCGACGTCAAGCCTCCCCTGGTGGGAGTGGCCGAGCATCCGCGGGCCGCACTCAGCATCCGCCGCTGGAAGGCGTGGGCGAGCCTGGGCGGCTTCTTGGCCGCCGGCTACGGCAGCTATGTGCACGGCCTGCCGCTTGCCGACTCCGGCCTGAGGGCGCTGGCCGGTGCCGCCGCCGGATATCTGATCGGCGGCATCGCCGTGGTGACGGTGTGGCGCCACCTGCTCCAGGTCGAGGCGCGGCTGGCCATCGAGCGCATCCGACAGCACCAGCAGCGTGAGGCGGCGAGACGTCAGGCTGAAGAGTCGTGAGCGATCAGCTCGGTCCGATTGAGCGCGTCAGCCCCGCCCCGCCGCCGCCCAAGGTGACGCGAGAGCGATCGGGAAACGACGACGGCCGCAGACGCCACAGCGACGAGGAGCCGGCGGACGACGAGCAGGAAAACGACGACGGACTGCCGCACATCGACGTGCGTGCGTAGAGTCGTGCGCGCCTAGAGGCGAACGAAGCCGGAAGCCTCGCTCTGGTCATGCACGCGGCGGTGGACGCCGTCGGAGCTGTTGCCCTCGATCGTGGTCAGCGTGCCGTCCGCGTTGACCGACTCGACGATGCCGACGTGGCGCGTGCCGAACAGGATCAGGTCGCCGGCCTGCGGCTGGTTGGTCATGCGACCGGTGCGCTGAGCCCAGGCGGCGATGCCCGCGACCGATCCCTCGCCGCGGCCGCCGTCGCCGATCGGCGCGCCGGCCTGTGCCGCCGCCCATGAGACGAAGTAGCCGCACCAGGGGCCGCCCGCATAGGCGCCGGCCACGGCCAAGCGGTACTGCGCGATCCGCGGCCCGTCGTTGGAACCGGACGGCTGCTCGGCCACACCGAGCTCACCCTGCGCGGCCGCGAGAGCGCGTTGCCCGGCGGTGCCGGTCGACCCGGCGGGCATCGCCATCTGCCCGGCCTTGTCCAGGGCGGTGGCGAACGCCCCCTGTGGGGCGGAGGACGGCGGAAGCGTCGACGGAGCCGGCGCACCGAGCAGAGTTTCAAGCTGGGAGACGCGGGAGACGGCGTCGAGATAGCTCATCGACCCTTGTAATCGCCCCGCCGTCTTTGCATTTCAACTTACTTACTAAATTCTTACTTGCGTCCGACGATTACGGGAAGGCGACCTGGTGGATCCGGGTCGTGCGGCCCACACGATGTGGACCGGCCTTCGGGACCTATCTTCAAGGAGGAAGAACAATGTCCCTGCGCATCCAGAACAACATCGAGGCCTTCAACGCCCACCGGCAGTTGACCGCCACTTCGATGAAGCTGTCCAAGTCGATGGAGAAGCTCTCCTCGGGCTACCGCATCAACCGTGCGGCGGATGACTCGGCCGGACTGGCGATCAGCGAGAAGCTGCGCGCACAGATCGGTGGACTGGGCCAGGCCCAGCGCAACGCTCAGGACGCCGTCAGCCTCGTGCAGACGGCTGAGGGTTCGATGGCTGAGGTGCACTCGATGCTTCAGCGCGTCCGCGACCTGGCGGTGCAGTTCAACAACGGCACTCTGTCCACGTCGGACAAGGCGTCGATCACGGCCGAGGTTGCGCAGCTGTGCAACGAGATCTCGACCATCGGTGCCAACACCAAGTTCAACGGCATCGCGCTCCTGACCGGCGCTTCCAGCATCACCTTCCAGGTTGGTGCCGAGGATGCGCAGACCCTGAGCGTCTCCGGTGTGCAGCTGTTCGGCACCGGCGGCTCGCAGAAGGTCGATTCGGCGATCTTCACGTTCAGTGGCACCGTCACGCTGGCCTCGATCGACACGGCGATCCAGAACGTGTCCGACGCCCGCGGTACCTTCGGCTCGGTGCAGAACCGGCTGGAGCACACCCTGAACAACCTCGCGCAGTACGAGGAGAACCTGACCTCGAGCGAGTCTCGGATCCGCGACGTCGACATGGCGTCGGAGATGGTCAACTTCACCAAGCTGAACATTCTTCAGCAGGCCGGCACCTCGATGCTGGCCCAGGCCAACCAGAGCTCACAGGGCGTGCTTTCCCTGCTGCGCTAAGCGGCCAACGATCACTAGGGACGACATCGGAGGGCCGCCCATCGGGCGGCCCTCCGTGTTTTGGTCCGAGTAGATCCGGGTCTAGATGCACGTCGGTGCCAGCACCAGCGCGCGGGCTGCGGACGAACGACCGTCCGGCGCGGACAACCGCCGACGCAGCCATGAATCTCCGTCGCCGCTCGATCGTGCCGGGCACCGCGTTCCGCGTTGCCAGGCACGGGGCAGACATGCCGGCAGACTGGCTGCCTGGCAACGGCCGAAGGGCCGGGCCGGGAGGTCCTTTCATAATGACGGGTGGATGATCTGGCGAGTGGCGCGCCAGCAGGAGGCGGCGGCGCGACGAAGGCCATATCGAGAATATGGCCGAGGAGTGACGGCGACTCCTGCGCCAGCGCAGGTGCAAGCCCATGGCTTGCACCGTTCGGGAGGAATCTGCGATATACGCAGATTCCGGACGCGCCAGGCGCCGCGCGGCAGTGTGAACGGACTCCCTAGTACGCGAGCGGTGGCCATCGCCGCAGGAGGATATACCCCGCGCGGCGAACCTACGAA
>JAWVEC010000333.1:0-3932 GCA_033856975.1 Gaiellales bacterium | reverse complement strand
GACCTCAAGGCCGGCTTCCGCACGCTGGGCGCGGTGTCGGCGCGGATGCACGCGCACTCGCGCAGCTGGCGCCGGCCGCACGGCTTCCAGCGCTTCTCCTGGGACTACGACACGACGCTGGGCGCGGAAGGGCACTGGGGCCGCTGGCAGGACGGGCTGGGCATGGGTCGCGAGCAGCTCGAGCTGCTGGGCCGGCTGGACGACGTGCTGCGACGGCGGCTGGACGCGTTCGGGGGCGGCAGCGAGCGGTTTGGCCTGGTGCACGCCGACATCCGCCTGGCGAACCTGCTGGTGGACGGCGACCGCGTGCGTGTGATCGACTTCGACGACTGCGGCTTCTCGTGGTTCATGTATGACTTCGCGACCACCGTGTCGTTCATCGAGGATCATCCGCAGGTGCCCGAGCTCAAAGACGCCTGGATCGACGGCTACCGCTCGCTGGCGCCGCTGGCCGCCGCGGACGAGGCCGAGCTGGACACGTTCGTGATGCTGCGGCGGCTGCTGCTGGTGGCCTGGATCGGCTCCCACCACGAGTTCGCCACGGAGGCCGCCGAGCTGGGAGCCGGCTTCACCGACGGCTCGTGCGCCCTGGCCGAGCGCTACCTGTCGACCCACGGATAAACAGAGAGGATCAGCATGATGTTCACCCCGATCGCAGGACGCACGGTGCTTGTCACCGGAGGGACCAAGGGCATCGGCAAGGGCATCGCGGGCGTGTTCGCCCGGGCCGGCGCCAATGTCGTGATCACGGGTCGCGACGCGACCGTGGGGGCGGATGCCGTCAGCGATCTGTCGGGGCAGGGCGGCGAGGTGTCGTTCTCGCAGGGCGATGTGGCAGTCGCCGCCGACTGCGAGCGGGTGGCCGCCGAGGCGGTCGAGCGCCATGGCGGCATCGACGTGCTGTGCGCCAACGCGGGCGTCTTTCCCGATCGCAAGCTGGCCGAGATGACCGAGCAGGACATCGACGAGATCTTCGCCACCAACGTCAAGGGCTGCATGCTCAGCGTCAAGGCGTGCATCGCTCCGCTGGAGCGGTCAGGTCACGGCCGTGTGATCCTGACCAGCTCGATCACCGGTCCCATCACCGGCTTCCCGGGCTGGTCGCACTACGGTGCCACAAAGGCCGCCCAGCTCGGCTTTCTGCGCACCGTCTGCATCGAGCTCGCGCCGAAGAAGATCACGGTCAACGCGGTGCTGCCGGGCAACGTCGTCTCGGAGGGCCTGGACGAACTGGGGCCGGAGTACAGGGCCTCGATGGAGGCCTCGATTCCGCTGGGACGGCTGGGCGAGGTGGCGGAGATCGGCGCCGCGGCGCTGTTCCTGGCCACCGACGAGGCCGCCTTCATCACCGGCCAGACGATCGTGGTCGACGGCGGCCAGACGCTGCCGGAGTCGCTGGCCGCGCTGCAGGCGGTGTAGCGCGCGATGGCCCGCGACCCGGTTCCGGGAGCGCCGGCCGGACTGGCGCCGCTGGGCCCGGCGGCAGCCGCGCTGCGCGACCGGCTGACCGGCGAGATCGCGGCCGGCAGCCCGGCACCGGGGGGCCGGCTGGGTGCCGAGCGCGAGCTGGCCGCGCGGCTGGGCGTCAGCCGCTCGACGCTGCGCTCGGCGCTGGATGCGCTGGAGACGGCCGGGGTGATCCATCGCGTGCGCGGCCGGGCGGGCGGCATCTTCGTGTCCGAGCGGCGGGTCGAGCGCGACCTGACCAGCCTCACCGGCCTGCCCGCCTACCTGCGCCGCCAGGGCTTTCAGTCCAGCGCCCGCGTGCTCTCGACAGCGACGCTGGGCGCCGACGCCGAGACGGCGGCCGCGCTGGGAGTGGACGAGGGGTCGCTGGTGCTGGAGGTGGTGCGTGTGCGGCTGGCGGATGGGCAGCCGATCTCGCTGGAGCGGGCGCGGTTCCCGGCCGACCGCTTTCCGGGGCTGCTCGACCGCTCGCTGTCGGGGTCGCTGTACGAGCTGCTGGAAGGCGAGTACCGGCTTACGGCCGGGGAGGCGGAGGAGCGGCTCGAGGTGGTCGGCGCGACCGCGGCGGAGGCTCGCGTGCTGGATGCCCGCGCGGGCGCGCCGCTGGTCGCGATCTCGCGCACCGCCTGGTCGGGCGATGGCCGCGCCTTCGAGCACTCGCGTGACCTGTTTCGGGCAGATCGGGTGCGGATCGTCGTGCGCGTCCGGGGCCGCACTCCCTCGTCGCTGGGCAGCTCGGTCGAGGTGATCGGGCCGGCGTAGCGAGGTGCGATCGACGCCACAGAACCAGCGGCCGCCGGCGTGCAATAGTCCTGGCACGCGTCCACGATCAGGAGGGGTCATGACACAGCAAGAGCTCGACCTGCGGGAGGCACTGGCGAGCCTGGCCGCGCGTGACGGTGGCCGCCGGCTGCTGCAGCTGGCCCTGCGCGGTCTCGAGTCCGGCGACCGTGAGCTCGTATCCGGTTGCTGGACACGCAAGGGCGACGCGGGCTGCCTGTTTCAGCAGTCCTACTGGCAGGGGGTCACCGAAGGGCAGTTTCCCGACGACGGGCAGGCGCGGGCCTGGGTGAGCGGAGTCGCCGGCCGCGACGCGTATCACCGGGTGATCGACGTGATCGGCGCGTTCGACGAGCTGGCGAAGGCCGAGTTCGCGCTCCGCCGGCGCCGCGTGCGGCCGCCGGTGCTCGACCGCGACCGCTGGCGCGCGGAGGTCACAAACCTGCTCGTGGACACCCTCGGGACGGGAGATCGAGCACCGGATACGGTGCTGACCGGCTGACCCGACGTGCATCCCGGCGCCACAAGTGGTACAAAATGCCCCTCAGCTGTCTGACAACTTTGTAAAGGACAGGCCGACGCCGGAAGGAGGTGCGACCGAACGCGAAGCAGTTCGCTGGACAAACGGATCGCCGCGAAGGATGATCTGCGGCCTCCAGCGGCACTCCGCGGCGCAACCGGCGTCGCTCCACCAACCGTACGTCTCTTGGAGGTGTGATGGCAAGTACAGAAGGCGGACACCCCTCGATGCATCACGAGGGCACCGTCACCTCACTCGACGTCAACGATCGTGCAGATGTCGAACAGTTGAAGGGCGGCTCGCTCGGGCTCCTGCAGGTGCTGTTCCTGTGCGTGACCGGCTCCGCTCCACTCGCGGTCTTCATGTTCAACTTTCCGTTCTCTGTCGGTGCCGGCAACGAGAAGGGCACGCCGGCTGGTTTCCTGTTCGCCACCGTCGTGCTGACGATCTTCTCGGTCGGCTACGTGCAGATGGCCCGGAAACTCCGTGCTGCCGGCGGCATGTTCACCTATGTCAGCCACGGACTGGGACGGCCACTCGGTCTGATGTCGGGTCTCTCCCTGGCCGCGGCCTACACGCTGTTCGGAGCGTCGCTGATCGGCGGCTTCG
The DNA here is from genome assembly GCA_033856975.1 of Gaiellales bacterium. Classification (GTDB taxonomy): domain Bacteria; phylum Actinomycetota; class Thermoleophilia; order Gaiellales; family JAICJC01; genus JAICYJ01. The sequence goes on along the minus strand of JAWVEC010000333.1, from coordinate 556 downwards.
CAGCGTTCGCGCAGAACAAGCTGCTCCAGAACGGGTACCACGTGTCGTGGATCTACATCGCCCTGATCGGGACGTTCGGCATCATGCTGCTGGGGTACTTCGACATCAAGATCTCGGCACAGATCCTGGGCGTCGCACTCCTGTGCGAGCTTGCAATCATCCTCATATTCACGATTGGCGTGTTCGGCCAGGGCGGCAACAACGGCGTGTCGCTCGCTCCGATCAATCCCGTCAACGGATTCAAGGGAGTCGCCTTCGGCCTCGGCATCTTCATCGCCTTCTGGTCGTGGGTCGGGTTCGAGGCAGCGCCAAACTACGCCGAGGAATCCAAGAACCCGCACCGCACGATCCCGATCGCGGTGTACGCGTCGTGCATCTTCGTCGGTGTGCTCTACACGCTCGCATCCTGGGCGTCGGTGTCGGCGTACGGCACGGGCAACCAGGCGTTCGACGCACTTGCCAAGGGAAGCACCACCGTGTTCGGCGGCAAGGCCGCCGTCGACTACCTGAACTTCAACGTGGTGCCCGCCCACTACCTGATCGGCAGCTGGCTGGG
>JAWVEC010000332.1:0-24378 GCA_033856975.1 Gaiellales bacterium | reverse complement strand
CATGCCCGCCGCCGGCCGCGCGCGGTCGGCGATCCGCTTGGCGCGCTTGGTCAGCGTCCGCAGGGAAACCGCCGCCGCGCCCTTGACCGGCGGGCGTCCGCCGCCGCGGGTGCGGGCCGCCTCGAGGTTCTCGGTCACGTGGGGCAGCTCGGGGTCGAGCCGGATGGCCGCCTTGAACAGCGACTCGGCTCCAGACATCGCAGTCAGCTCGTACAGCAGCACGCCGGCGTAGTTGAGCAGCACCGGCTCGCGCGGCTCACGCTCGAGCGCGTCCAGTACGCGATCGGCCGTGGCCGCGAACACCGGCGGCCAGGCGGCCGCCTGGGCCGGGGTGAAGGCGAGCGCCAGCTCACACAGCCGGCACCGGGCCTGGTAGGCGCGCTGGAGATCGTCCCACCCGTCGAGTTCGCCAAAGATGGCATCCAGCCCCCGCAGGTCGCCGCGAGCGATGGCTGCCGCAGCGCGGTTTGTCGCATCCTCGACGCGTGAGCGCCAGCCGGCCGCGGCGGTTGCGGCGTCGGCGGGGCTGGGCGGTGCGGGGACGGCGGGCTGCATCGGATGGTTGATCGGCCGCGTTAAGGCTCGATTTAGCCCACAGGCATCGGCCGCGCAGAGGGCTAGTATGCGACGCGTCGGGTTGGGTGCCTGCCGACACGCGTGGTTCCCCTTCAGTCCGATGGCCGCTCTGGCCGATAACGCGCACATGATTCCTCTGCCGCCCCGACTCAAGGTACTGATACCAGCCCCATGAGCACGCCCGCCCGCAAGATCTCCGCCGTTCCGCCACCGACACCAGCGCCGGCGGTGTCCGATGAGACGGCGCTCGACCTCTACTACTGGATGGTGCTGACCCGCGCCACGGAGGAGCGTGCCCTCAACCTGTACCGGCAGGGCAAGCTGCCCGGCAGCTACTACACCGGACGCGGCCAGGAGGCGATCTCGATCGGCATGGCGGTGCCGCTGCGCAGCGGGCCGGATGGTGACTGGCTCTCGCCATGGATCCGCGACCTCGGCTCGTACCTGGTTCACGGCGTGCCGGTGTGGCGGATGTTCGCGCAGTTCATGGGCAAGGAAGGCTCGACGACGCAGGGCAAGGACGGCAACCTGCACATCGGTGGCCGCGAGTGGAACATCCCGTGCCAGGTCTCGCACATGGCCGACATGATCCCGCTCACCGTCGGCGCCGCCCTGGCCTACAAGCAGCGGGGCGAGGATCGCGTGGCGGTGACCTCATTCGGCGACGGCGCCACCTCGCGCGGCGACTTCCACGAGGGCCTCAACATCGCGGCGGTGCTCGAGGTGCCGGCCGTGTTCGTGGCCGAGAACAACCGCTGGGCGTACACGACGCCGATCAGCAAGCAGACGAAGGTCACCGACCTGTACAAGAAGGCGCTCGGCTACGGGATCCCTGCCGTCGAGGTGGACGGCAACGACGTGCTGGCGGTTTACTCGGCCATGGTCGAGGCCGTCGACCATGCCCGCGCCGGACGGGGGCCGCGATTCATCGAGTGCAAGACGTACCGCATGGCCGGCCACGCCGCCCACGACAAGTTCGAGAGCTACATGCCGATGGAGCTGCTGGCAGAGTGGTCGGACAAGGACCCGCTGAAGCGGCTGGAGCAGTCGCTGCGCGACGATCGGGCCGTCGACGAGCGGCGGTTGGAGGGAATCCGCAGCCGGGTCAAGGATGAGGTGCACGAGGCCGTGGAACGCGCGGATGCCGATGGCTTTGCCGACCCCTCCGAGGCCCACCTGGGTGTGTTCGCCGAGCCGGGCTGGGGTGACGACGATGCCTGAGCTGACCTACCTGGAAGCGATCAGGGCGGCCATGCACGACGAGATGGAGATCGACGAGCGCGTGTTCGTGATGGGCGAGGACGTCGGACGGCAGGGCGGCGCCTTCGGTGCCACCAAGGAGCTGCAGCAGCGCTTCGGCGACCTGCGCTCGATCGACACGCCGGTCGCCGAGTCGGGCATCGTGGGCGTGGCGGTGGGTGCCGCCATGGCGGGCCAGCGGCCGATTGCCGAGATGCAGTTTGCCGACTTCGTCTCCTGCGCCTTCGACCAGCTGATCACGTGCGCCGCCAAGATGCACTACCGGGTCGGGTGGGCGGTACCGATGGTGGTGCGCTGCCCGAACGGCGGCGGCGTCGGCGGCGGGCCGTACCACTCAGAGAACGTGGAGGCCTGGTTCCATCACCACGCCGGCCTCAAGATCGTCTGCCCGGCCACCGCCACCGACGCCTACGGCCTGCTGCGCTCGGCCATCCGCGATCCCAACCCCGTCGTCTTCTGCGAGCACAAGTTCCTCTACCGGCGGGTCAAGGAAGAGGTCGTGACCGGCGCCCGCGACGGCCTGCTGGTGCCGATCGGAAAAGCCTCCCTGCTCCGCCAGGGCACGGATCTCTCGATCATCACGTATGCCTCGACGGTGCAGCTGGCGCTCGCGGTCGCCGACACGCTTGCTGCCGAGGACGTCTCGGTCGAGGTGATCGACCTGCGCAGCCTCGTCCCGTTCGACTCGGAGGCGGTGCTGGACTCGGTGCGCAAGACGGGCAAGGCGCTGATCGTCCACGAGGACAACCTGACCGGCGGATTCGGTGGCGAGGTGGCGGCCGTGATCGCGCAGCACGCCTTCGAGCATCTCGATGCGCCGGTGCGGCGGGTGGCTGCGCTCGACACGCCGATCCCCTTCGCGCCGCCGCTCGAGCGCGAGTACCTTCCGCTCGAGGATGACATTCTGGCCGCGGCCCGCGACCTGGCCGCGTACTAGAACGATCCGCGCCCGATGGGGTGGTCGGGTGTGACTCGCCGTGGTCAGGCGCGGTTGCGTTTCGCGCCGTATAATCGGGTAAGGGTCTGCGACAGGGGTCATCCGAAGCGTGCGTTTTCGCCACAAGCTTTCCATCGTGCTGGTCGGGCTGGCGCTTGTGCCGCTGGTCGGCGCCGGCCTGATCGTGCAGGCCCTGCAGATCCGCAACGAGGTGGCCAAGGTCGACTCGAAGCTGGCGACCGGGGCGGCCGCTGCGGCGGCCGCGTACCACGCCCAGCTTGTCGGCGCCCAGAGCGTCGCCATGCAGCTGGCATCGCGTCCAGATGTGGCGGGCGCGTTCCGTCGCCGGGAGGGCTCGCAGCTCGACCTCTCGAGCCTCCCTCAGGGCTACGTCGTGTCGCTGGCCGACAGCCGCGGCACCTTCTTTGGTGATGTGCCCGCCGGCCCCAGCTGGCGGACCAGCGCCGAGCTGGTTCCGCGCACTGGTGGCCGGCGTGTGATCGTCTCGGTGCCGCTCGACGCCGGGCTGATCTCGCGAGTCGCCGGTGCCGGACCGATTCCCGAGGGCATCGCGCTCTCGCTGGTGGTGGGAGGCTCGGCCGTGGGATCGCCCGGCGGTGTGGCCGGCACCGCCAGCGGCCTGCGAGCCGGCCAGCCGGTCGATGCCGCGATCGGCGATCAGCGCGTGCGGGCCGAGGCGATCCGGGTCGATGGCCCGGTCGGCGCGATGATCGTGACCAGCTACCCGCGCCCCAGCCTGGACGACCACATCGACTCGATCCGGCTGCGGCTGCTGCTGCCGATGGCGATCCTGGCCGCGCTGGTGGCGACGATCGCACTGTTTGCGGCCGACCGCATCTCGCGCGTCATCTCCGACCTGTCCGGGCGGGCGCTGTCGCTGGTCGATGCCACGGCCGAGCCGGTCTCCGGCGGCGACGAGTTCGACGAGCTCAGCTCGGCGCTCGACACGATGTCGAGCGAGCTGACCAGTCGCCGATCGGAGCTCGAGGGAGAGCGCGCCCGTCTCAAGACGACGCTCGCTCGCTACGGCGAGACGCTGGCGGCCACCCATGACCAGCGTGCCCTGCTGGAAGCGGTGCTCGACACCGCCGTCCAGGCCACGCGTGCCCGCGGCGGCCGGCTGCTGCTGTACGACGCCACGAACGGCGAGGCCGGCGAGGAGGTGCGGATGGGCACGGCCAAGGGCTCGCGCGCCGATCTGCCGATGGTGGTCAGGGCGGGGGTGGGCATCGAGGGCGAGGCGCTGGCCTCTGGCCAGCCGCAGGTGGCGTCCACGCCGCGCGCGATCCTGGTGGTGCCGATCCACCGCGAAAAGACGCTGCTGGGCGTGATCACCGTCGTCGATCCCGAGGACGGCAGCTTCGGCTCGGACGACGTCGAGACGCTGGCCGGACTGGCCGCCCAGACCGGGGTCGCGGTCGAGAACGTGCGGCTGCACCTGGTCGTCAAGAAGCAGGCGATCACGGATGAGCTGACGGGGCTCGCCAACCGGCGCCAGTTCTACGAGGTGCTGGGCCGCGAGTTCGAGCGCGCACAACGGTTCGCCACGCCGCTCTCGCTGATCATGTTCGACATCGACGACTTCAAGCGCGTCAACGACACCCATCCCATGAAACACCTGGCCGGCGATGCCGCCCTGCGATCGGTCGCGGACGAGATCACCTCCATCACCCGCGACATCGATCTGGACGCCCGGCACGGCGGCGAGGAGTTCGCGATCCTGCTGCCGCAGACCGACCTGACCGGCGGCGTGCACCTCGCCGAGCGGCTGCGCGAAGCGATCGAGGGCCGCGAGATCGCGTTCGGCGATCAGCCGATCATGGTCACGGCCAGCTTCGGCGTGGCCAGCACGCCGCAGGACAGCACCAGCCTGATCGATCTGATCGCTGCCGCCGAGAACCGGATGTACCAGAGTAAGCGTTCGGGCAAGAACCGGGTAACCCCGGAACCGGATGGTGAATGAACGGATCCGGCCAGCCTGCTACGATCTTTTGGCACTTTTGTGCTCCTGACCATCCGACCGGAGGGTGTGCATGACCGGTAACGGCTCGCTGTTTTCATCGGTGATCGAGGATCACCTCGCGCTCAAGCGCCAGAACAGGTGTCTCGACGGCGAGATGCCGATCGATGAGTTCGTCGTCGACGACCCGTTCCAGAACCATCCGCTGTTCAAGACCGAGAGCGACGCCCGCCGTGAGGAAGAGGAAACAGGAGAGCATCCGGCCGTGTCGCTCGAGATGCCGGCCGACACCCTCACGATGCCGGCCGTGGCCCAGGTCGAGGGCGAGACGCTGGGTTGGATGGAGACGACAACGGACCAAGACTTCCGCTGGGAGTAGTTTGTGGCGGCTGCAAACCGTCGCATTACGGCGTCGCTGCGGTCGGCCCGTGCAAAGCACTGTGCCTCCCTTGCTTCTCGCACCGCTCGGTTTTCGCTCACCACTTGGCGGCTGCAAACCGTCGCCTCGCTTTGTCGCTTCGGTCGGCCCGTGCGTAGCACTGTGCCTCCCTCGCTTCTCGCGAGGCTCGGTTTTCGCTCGCCAAGGCGGCTGGTAGAGGTTGGGGTCTGACCCCGAACGGGGTCTGACCCCTTCACCGCTTCACGATCGGCCGTCCGTCTACGTCGCAGCGGTCAGTCCGGGCGGCGCACGGTGAGCTGAAACACGTCCGGCCGGTTGTAGTGCCCGGCGGGGTCGAACCGCTGGCGGTCGGCGGCCAGGCGGTCGGGGTCGAGATCGGCGTAGAGGATGCCTGGCTCGTCCCACAGCGGCCCGGCCAGATAGCTGCCGTCCGGCGCCAGGATCGCGGAGCCGCCGCGATCCATCAGATCGGGCCCCTCTGCCAGCGGCACCCCGGGCGGGTGGCTCGACGCCCGCTGCAGCACGCAGGCGGTGATCACGTAGCTGCGTGACTCGCGGGCGACGTGCCGCATCGACTCCTGCCAGGCATCGCTGGTGTCGGCGGTCGGTGCGAGCAGGATCTCGAGCCCGTCCTGGTAGAGCGCGAAGCGGGCCAGCGGCATCAGGTTCTCCCAGCAGATCAGACCGCCCACGCGGCCGAACGGCGTCGCCACGGTGCGCAGCCCGCCGCCCTCGCCCAGTCCCCACACCAGCCGCTCGTGGTTGGTCGGCATCAGCTTTCGGTGGTGAAGTGCCAGCTCGCCATCGGGAGCGTGGATCAGCAGCGTGTTGTAGAGGCTGCCGCCCACCCTCTCGTTGACGCCGGTGGTGAGCCAGATGCCGTGCTCGCGCGCGATCGCGCCCAACCGCTCGCAGGCCGGCCCCGGCACCTCGACCGACTCGCGCATCAGCCGTGCAAACGTTTCACGCACCTCGGGCTGCGCACCTGCCGCGAGCGCTCGCGCCCAGCGGTTGCTGGGGTAGCAGGGCACAAACGCCTCGGGGAACAGCACCAGCTGCGCGCCGGCTGCGGCCGCCTCCGCCGACAGCTCCGCGACCCGTTCGATCGTCGCCTCGCGGTCGAGGATCACCGGCTCCGCCTGCACGCACGCGACCTTGACGGCGTTGTCCATGGCGGGAGTCAATCACACGGGGCCGAGGCCGGCCCTGAGGCCGGTGATGCGGGCGCTGACCACGGCATCGGCTGCGGCCGCGCTGGGGGCGTGGCCGGTGACCGCGGCGATGAACTCGTCGCGGTCGAGCGCCAGCAGCTCGGCGCCCTCAGGCACACGGATGCTCGCCGTGCGAGGGACGTCGCGGACGAGCGCGATCTCGCCGAAGTAGCCGCCCTCGCCCAGCCTCGCGACGACTCCGTCCCCGGACACCACCTCGACCTCGCCGCGCTCGATCAGGTAGAAGCGGTCGCCCTGGTCGCCGGCCTCGAACACCGTCTCGCCGGCCGCCGCCGAGACCGGCGTCAGCTGCCTGCAGAGCCGCTCCAGCGTCGCCTCGGGCAGCGGCTTCATGAACGGCACCAGTCGAAGCAGCGCCAGCCGGGCGGGATCGGCCGCGGCGCGGTCGATCCGGACCAGCATCGGCCAGGTGACAGCCGTCAGCACGGGCAGCAGCGCGCCCACCATCAGCAGTGCCGCCCGGGGTCCGGCCAGGTGGATCAAGAGCGGCGCCAGCACGGCACCCAGGCCGATCGTGGCCGCGAACACGCTCTCGAGCACGCCGAACACCCGCCCCAGCACCGCGTCCGGCACGACCCGCTGCAGCAGCGTCAGGCCGGCCACGTCGACCAGCGTGTTGCCGATGCCGACCACCACCAGCATCGCGACAGCCACGGGCGCGTTCACCCACAGCCCGATCAGCGCGATCGGCACTCCCCAGGCGACCAGCCCGAGCGCGAAGTCCGACGCCAGCTTGCCACGTCCCACCAGCGCGAACGCGACCAGGCTGCCGACCACGCCGCCCACGCCGACCGCCGCGTTCAGCGTGCCCACGCCGCCGTTTCCCAGCGAGAGCAGGTCGATCGCCATCACGACGATCATCACCGAGAGCGCGCCGGACACGATCGTCTGGGCTCCGAACAGCCCGATGATCAGTCGCAGCCGCGAGTCGGAGCCGACCACCCGGAAACCGGCCGTTGCCTCGCTGGCGAAGCTCTGGGAATGTTCGGAGCCGGCCGCCGCTCTCGGCCGGGGGTTGTCGTCGGGCGCGTGGATCGCGGCCACCAGCAGCATCGACCACACGAATGTGGCCGCGTCGAGCGCGAACACCGTGCCCGTGCCGGCGGTGGCCAGCAACAGCCCGCCGATGGCCGGGCCGGCGAAGGTGCCGACGCTGTCGATCGAGCTCGTGACCACGTTGGCGGCCGTCATCTCGCCGGGTGTGCGGGTCAGCGACGGGATCAACGCAGTCTGCGCGGGCGGGAAGGCGGTCGAGACGATCGAGGTAAGGACGGCCAGGAAGTAGACGGCCAGCGCAGGCCCGCCGGTGCCGGCCACCAGCGCCGCGCCACCGACTGTGATCGCCCGCAGCAGGTCGGCCGAGATCATCACCCGGCGTCGCCGGTAGCGGTCGGCAAGGACGGCGATGAAGGGCGCTCCGGCTGCCGCCAGCAGCCAGCGCGTCATCGAGACCAGACCCAGCGCCGCGGCTCCCCCTTGGCGGTACGCGTACACGGCCAGGGCAACCGAGAACGCCCAGTCGCCGATCACCGATCCAGCAAGCGCCAGCTCCAGCCGGCGCAGCGCCGGATTGGCGAAGGCATCGCGAAATGCACGCGTCGATTCGGACAGGCGGGACCGCAGCATCGGCGCAGGATTGCATCAAAACTTGCTTTTTTGAAGGGGAGTGGGAAGATTTCCTGTGCCGCCCCCGTCAAGTAGGTCGATAGTGGCGGAACCCGACTGTGGAGGAAGACATCATGGAGTCGCAGGATCTCGATCGACACAAGAGGACTGAGGACGACGAGCCGGACGTCGAGGCGCATCGGCATCATTCGCGCCATAAGCTGACCGAGGACAACGAGTCGACCGAGCCCGACGTCGAGGCGCACCGGCATCACTCGCGCCATAAGCTGACCGACGACAACGATTCGTCGGACGAGCCCGATGTTGAGGCGCACCGCTTCATGAGTCGCACTGACGACAGCGGTTTCGATCCCGACGCCAACCGCATGGGCGGCCGCGGCTAAGACGGCAAGCGGCAGGGAGCTTCCTTCCGCCAGGACTTGAGGGGCGCGGTCATGTGACCGTCGCCCCTCTCGTCTTTAAACCACCATTGACGACCACCTTGCCGGGGATGCAGCCGGCCCGGCTCCGTATCAGCCGAGCCGCCTACCGCCGCTGCTCGGCCGGCGTTTCCAGCACCTCCGCCAGCGCTTCCAGCAGCCGCTGTGCGGCGGCCGCCGGCTCACCCTCCAAGGCGTCCAGGCGGGCGGCGATCCGCGCCACTGCCGCCAGCCGGGGATCGGAGCCGTCCAGCGCCGCCCGTGCACGGCGTGAGCGCGCCATCAGGTCGAGCGCGATCGCCGCCTGGTTTGCGAACAGCCCCAGCAGGTCCATCTCGGCCAGCGTGAAGCCGGCCCGGGCGGGCCGGTCGAGCACCTCGAGCACGCCCAGCGAGCGCTCCTCGTGCAGCAGCGGTACGGCCATGATGCCCTTCGGCACGTAGCCGGTGTCCGAGGCCACGTCAGAGGCGAAGCGGGGATCGCTGCTCACGTCCTCGATCACCAGCGGCTGCCGGGTGACCAGCACCCAGCCGGCGATGCCGGTGCTGGACGGGAATCGCCGTCCCAGCAGCGAGTCGGCGCCCGAGCCGGCCACGGCCTCGAACACCAACTCGTCGCTGTCCTCGTCGTACAGGAAGATCGAGGCGGCCTTGGCGCCGAAGATCGCGCGCGCCGTCTCGGCCACCGAGCTCAGCAGCTGGCGGTGGGCCGGCTCCGAGGCGAGCACCCCGGCCGAGACGGCCGCCGAGAGCTGATCGTCGCTCATTGCTCCTCCTCTGCGTTGGATGCCACGGCATACAGCACGCTCTTCAGCTGGAACGGTGTCAGCTCCGGATGCTTGCTCAGGATCAGCGCGCAGATGCCCGAGATGTGGGGCGTCGCGAAGCTGTTGCCGCTGCAGCGCAGGGTGCCTCCGCCCAGCCACGGCACGTCCAGATCGAGGCCGGGAGCGAAGAACTCGACCGGCGGATGTGGGTTGTAGTAGTAGGTCAGCGGGCCGGGGCGGTCGTGGCTGCCGACCGAGAACACCGACGAGAACCGCCACGGGAAGCTCTCGACCGGCATGTTGTGGGCCGACGCCACGATCACCGTGCCGCCGAAGTAGGCCTCGTCAGCCAGCTCGTGCAGAAAGTCCGAGAAGCGGCGCTTGGTGGTCGACAGGCTCATGTTGATCACGTCGAACCGCTGCTCGACGGCCCACTCCAGCCCCGCCATCAGCACCGGCCCGCTGCCGGTGTAGCCGGCGCCCAGCACGCGAACGCTGACGATCTCACACTCGGGCGCCAGCGACCGCACGATCCCTGCACAGGCGGTGCCATGCCCGCACAGGTCACCCTCCTCGTCCTCCAGCACCTCGTCCTGCTCGGGATCGCCGATCGTGACCGAGCGCTGCACCGTGCCGACCAGCGGGTGATCGCGCTCGACGCCGCTGTCGACGATCGCCACCTTCACGCCGCGGCCCGTCGCTCCGCCCCAGGCCCACTCGCGCGTCATCCGCGCCGGCCAGTCGGGCTGCGGCACCGTCCTGGCCTGACCGGCGGTCAGGCTCCAGGCGGGCAGCTCGTCGGGCGCCTCGGCATCGCTCACAGGCGATCGCGGAGATCGGCGACGAGCGTGGGATCGGGCTGCAGACCGACACGCAGCAGCGCGCCCTCGAGGTCAGCCAGCACCTCCCGCCGGAGCTCTGCATCCGCTGCTGCCAACGCGGCGATCTGATCGATCGCTCGCCGGGTGGCGGGCAGCCGGGCGGCCGCCTGTACCCAGGCCTCAGGGGCGGGCGGCAGTGCCCGCAGCAGTTGTCCGATTCGCTCTTCGTCGTACATCTCGTTCATCATGACGCGGGAGAGGGCGGTTCTCTTCCCTCGAGCTGTTGGCGGAGTTTTCCCAGGCAGCGGGAGATGCGGCTGGCGATGGTTCCTGCGGGCAGTCCCAGCGATGTGCCGATCACGGCGTAGCTCTCATCCCGGCAGAAGAAGCGGTCGAGGATCTCACGGCAGGCGTCGGGCATCGCCTCCAGCGCCTCGCGCACGGAGAGCGCCTCGTCGAGCCGTTCCAAGCTCTCGTCCACCTCGCGCTCCGCGGCGTCAGGATCGAGTACCTCCCGCGAGCCGGCCCGGATCCGGTCGATGCACAGGCGGCGGGTGAGCTGGGCGATCCACGGCCGCACCGCGTCGTCGCTGCGCAGGTCGCCGAGACGTTCGTAGGTGCGTGCGAACACCTCCTGGAACACGTCCTCGGCGTCCGACGTCGACATCCGGAATCCCTGCTGGGCGATCGCCAGCACGTAGCGCGAAAATCGACGCACCAGCTCCTCCCAGGCGGCATCGTCGCCGGCTCTGCAGCGCGCCACCAGCCCCGCGTCGTCGATGGAGTGAAGTGCGGACATAGGTTGATCAAACTCCAACTATTGCTCATTCGCAAGCGTTGCCGCCGCTTGGCGGGCGCGATCGGTCTGCCGGCCGGCATCCGCCGCGCGCCCGTCGTCGGGCCGGATCAGCAGGTTGATGGCGACCAGATGGGAGCCGGCGCGGGCGGCGGACTCGGCCAGCACGGCCGCCACGGTGACATCCGCGTGGTGTGTCTGATCGCAGCGATGCGCCGCCTCGACCGCCAGCTCGGCGACGTCGGCGGAGGTCCGCGCCAGCTCGAGCGCCGCTTCGGCGGCGGGCGGCAGGTGGCGCGCGATCGCGTCTTCGTCGTGTGCCTCCAGCGCCTCCATCGCCGTCTCGTACGTCGACTCGATCGTGGCCGAAATCGCCCGCAGCCGTGCCGCCAACGCCTCGGCCTGGGCGATGGCACCGCCCGCCTCGGGCCACACCGCGCGTGAACGGCGGGCGGACTTGATCACGAGCGCCGCCGCCAGCTCTCCCGCCGCTGCGGCCGCCGAGCCGGCCGCCGGCGTGCGCTGGTCCGACGCCACGCGGGTCACGAGCTGCTCCATCGCGCGCCATTGTAGATCGTTGCGAGACAACGGCCGCAAATTCGCGGCGGCCGGTGGCGACCGCCGCATCGGCTCCACCGGTACCAGGAGTAGCATTCCCGCATGAGTCTCGACGATCTGACCGCTCCCCGAGCGGCGCTTCCCCCGGGCGAGCGGCTGCTGAACCGTGAGCTGTCCTGGCTCGACTTCAATGCGCGCGTGCTGGAGCTGGCCGGCGACAGCGACGTGCCGCTGCTGGAGCGGGTGCGCTTCTGCTCGATCGTCTCGTCGAACCTGGACGAGTTCTTCATGGTGCGGGTCGCGGGCCTGCTGCGCCAGGCCGGTGCCGGACTCGGCATGCGGTCGCCCGACGGTCGCACTCCGCAGACGGCGTTGATCGAGATCCGCGAGCGTGTCACCGAGCTCGGCCTGCTGCAGTCGCGCCTGTGGCGCGAGCAGCTCGTGCCGGAGCTGGCCGAGAACGGCATCCTGGTGGGCGGCACCGCTGTGCTGACCGATGACGAGCTGACCGAGCTGACCGGGCGCTTCGACCGCGAGGTCTACCCGGTGCTGACGCCGCTGGCGGTCGGACCAGGGCAGCCGTTCCCCTACATCTCCGGACTCTCGCTCAGCCTGGGGGTGTTCGTCCGCGAGCCGGACGGCAGCGAGGAGCGGTTCGCCCGCGTGAAGGTACCGGAGGTGCTGCCGCGGTTCCTCTCGATCGGTGTCCGGGGCGCCCTGCTGCCGCTGGAAGACGCGATCGCGCACTTTCTGTCCTGGCTGTTCCCGGGCATGGAGGTGGTGGAGCACGTCGTGTTCCGGGTCACCCGCGACGCAGACTTCGACGTCTCGGACGAGGCGGACGATCTGCTCGAGGCGGTCGAGCTCGAGCTGCGCCGCCGCCGGTTTGGCGATGTCGTGCGGCTGGAGGTGGCGAGCGCCGCAAGCCAGGCGATGATCGACCAGCTCAAGAGCGGCCTCGGTGTCACGGCCGATCAGGTCTACGCCGTCGACGGAATGCTCGATCTGGCCGACCTGTCGCGGATCGCCGACTTCGAACGGCCCGAGCTGCGCTACGAGCCGTGGCTGCCGGTGACACGGTCGCGTCTGGCGCCGGCCGCAGGGCGTCGCGACCTGTTCGCCGAGGTACGCCGGTCGGATCTGCTGGTGCAGCTCCCCTACGACTCCTTCTCGACCTCGGTCGAGGCGTTCGTGCGCGCCGCCGCCAAGGACCGCGACGTGGTCGGGGTGAAGACGACCGTGTATCGCACGAGCGACGATTCGGCGCTCTTGCCGGCGCTGATCGACGCGGCTGAGGACGGCAAGCAGACGGTGTGCCTGGTCGAGCTCAAGGCTCGCTTCGACGAGCGGCGCAATATCGAATGGTCAAGGGCGATGGAGCAGGCCGGCGTGCACGTCGTGTACGGCTTCGCGAACCTCAAGATCCACGCCAAGATGACGTTGATCGTGCGCCGTGACGGCGAAGCGCTGCACCGCTACGCCCACATCGGGACGGGCAACTACAACGCGGTCACCGCCCGCCTCTACGAGGACTTCGGTCTGTTTAGCGACGACGAGGCGATCACCGCCGACCTTGCCGACCTGTTCAACCACCTCACCGGCTTCGGGCGGCCGCAGCGGTTCCGGAAGATCCTGGCCGCCCCGTTCAACCTGCGCAGCGGCCTGACGGAGCGGATCCGGGCGGTGGCCAGAGCGGCCGCCGCCGGTGAGCGCGCCCGGATCCGGATTAAGGTCAACGCGCTGACCGACGAGTCGATGATCGACGAGCTGTACCGCGCGTCGCAGGCCGGTGCCGAGATCCAGATCTTCGCCCGCGGCATCTGCATGCTGCGCCCGGGCGTGCCCGACCTGTCCGAGAACATCCTGGTGCGAAGCATCGTCGGGCGATTCCTTGAGCACAGCCGCGTGTTCGCGTTCGAGGCCGGGGACGAGGCCACCTACCTGCTGGGGAGCGCCGATCTGATGCCGCGAAACCTCGACCACCGCATCGAGGTGGTGGCGCCGGTGGAAGACGCACGCGCTCGCGAGGAGCTGTCGGCCGCGTTCGATGCGGTGCTGAGCGACAACACCCAATCCTGGGAGCTGGGGGCTGACGGTGTCTGGCGCCGGCTCTCGCCCGCTCCCGGCGAGTCCGCGCGCAGCGCCCACGCCACGCTGATGCGACGCGCCCGGCTGCGCGTTCGCCGCCGCGCGGCTTGAGCACTCGTTTCTGAGAGAGCCGGATCTTCACCGTTCCTTCACCGCCGCCCGACCCCGGCGTCCGACGCCGCCGCGACACTACGGGAGATGAGGATCGGCATCATCGACGTTGGCTCGAACACCGTCCGGCTGTTGGCGGCCGAATTGGGTCGTCGTGGAACCGTTATGGCGCTGCGCGAGGAGCGGTGCCAGGTGGGGCTGGGCGACGTGATCGAACGGCGCGGCAGGATCCCGGCCGCGAAGCTGGCCGAGACGGCGGACTGCGCCCGCAGCTATGCCAAGCTGGCTCGCAGGATCGGCTGCGATCGGCTTGAGGTCGTGGTCACCGCGCCGGGCCGCCAGAGCGCGAACCCCGATGCCCTGCTGGCCGCGCTGGGCGCCGCGTCAGGAGTCATCGCGCGCGTGCTCTCGGCCGAGAGCGAGGGCCGGCTGGCGTACCTGGGGGCGGTCTCGGCTGCCGGCCCGCTGCCCGAACTCGTCGCCGTCTGCGACGTCGGCGGCGGATCGACCGAGATCGCATTCGGCGGTTCGGCGGCCGAACCGGACTGGGTCGACTCGATCGATACCGGTTCGCTGCGGCTCACCAGCCGCTTCTTCGACGGCACGCCCAGCGGACGATCCGAGGTACGCGCCGCCCGCGACGAGGTGCGACGGCACCTGGCCGAGGTCGAGGAGCCGCGGCCGCAGGCGGCGCTGGCCACCGGCGGCAGTGCTCGCGCGCTTCGCAAGCTGGTCGGCCGTACGCTCGGCAGCGACGAGCTTGGTCTGGCGATCGAGATGCTGACCAGCCGCGCCCCCGCCAAGATCGCCCGCAAGCACGGGCTCGAGCTGCGCCGGGCACGCACGCTGCTTGCCGGCGCCGTGATCCTGGCAGAGGTGAACCTGAAGCTGGGAGTGCCGCTCGAGGTCGCCCGCGGCGGCATGCGCGAGGGCCTCGCCGCCGAGCTGCTGGCTCAGGCCCAGGCCGCCTAGCTGACGGCCGGCGGCAGATACCGGACCGGGTTGAGGTCGTGTTCGGGATCGAGCATCCACACCGAGCCCTTCTTCGCCTGCCGGTGATGGCCGATCAGCTCGGCGATCACGTCGCCGTGGCTGCACAGCGCGGCCTCCTGGCCGTCGACTTCCGAGATCAGCCCGCGCGCATCGCCGGCCGACGCCCCCTCGGCCAGCTCGTCACGGAGCTCGATCGTGAGGCCGGCCGCCCGCGCCAGCGGCTCGATCGTCTCGATGCAGCGCACGAACGGACTGCTGATTATCCGCTCCAGTGGCCGCTCGCTCAGCGCCGCAGCCAGCGCGGCCGCCTGAAGACGGCCCTTCTCGTCCAGCGCCCGGAGGCTGTCGTCGGCTCCTGCCGAGCCGCGCCTTCCCGCCCGCGCATGCCGCACCAGCAGGATCACGACCAGGCGCGGGCGTGCCGCTTGACCGCACTCCATGCGGCCGGCACCGCGGCCCGCGCATCCCTCCGCCGCTCATGCTGTCGTTCGACCAGCATTCCGGCGGCGAACGCGGCCTGGGTCGAGACCGGCGCGGCGTCGCCCTCGAGCAGGTTGCGCACCACCTGCTCGGCGACGGCCGCGTCCTGATGCTCGCCGAGCACGTCCTGCAGCGCCTTGGTCGCCGCGATGTAGCGCGTGGCGCGTTTTCCTACCGAGATCTCGGCCAGCTCGCCCGCGTATCGCGCCCGCTTGACAGCGATCCGCACCGCGTGCAGCGCGTCGTCGCTGGGCGCATCGCCCAGCGCCCGCATCTTCTTGCGCAGCCGGCGCTGCTCGGCGCGCGCGATCGTGCGCAGCTTGACGCCCTCGTCGACCACCGGCGGATCGGCCAGCTCGCTCTCGAGCCGGTCCAGCAGCCGGGTGTAGCGCGTATGGCGCAGGTCGGACAGCATCGTGCGGCGGGCGGCCGCGCGGCGGGCGGCGATCTGATCCATCAGCGTCTCGAATGCCGCACGCTCCCGTGCGTCCAGGATCACGGCGTCCGAGGTGAGGTGCTGGATCAGCACATCCAGGTCGCGCACCTCGCCCAGCGCGCGGCCGGCCCAGCCCAGCTCGGTGCGCAGCTCCCGAACCCAGCCCGCGTCGAGCATCGGCCTCGCCGCCCGCAGCAGCGCTCGCATGCGACGGATGGCGACGCGGTGCTGGTGCAGATCCTCCGGGTCGCTGCCCAGCCGAGTGCCCGGGTCGCGGACCAGGATCGCCCGGTACTGCTGGTCGAGCATCGCGACCAGGTGCTCGATCGCGGGCGCGGATCGCTTGGGCCGGCGGGGTTTGCCGCGCACCAATCCCAGCGCCTGGAACAGCTTTGGCCGCTCGTCGGCGTCCAGCGCTCCGGCCGCGCGCAGCGCCCGTTCGATCCGGCGCAACGAGCCGTCGTCGCCCTCGACCAGCTCGACCTCGAGCTCATCCAGGCGCTCGACCGCTGCTCCGCGGCCGGTCACCGTCACCTCGTCGATCACCACCTCGGCCAGATCGCGCCCGTCGTCGCGCACCATCACGCCCTGCCGTACCGTATCCAGCGTCGCCACCGGCAGCAGCGGACGGCCGCGCGTGGTGGCTGCGACCAGGTCGTCGAACCGCTGCGGCACATGCTCCGGAGGGCCGGGCAGCTCCAGCTCGAGCCGGTCGCCGCCGTGTGGCAGCTTCAGCTGCCACGAGCCGCTGCCCGTCTCCGAGCGGTAGCGGAGCGTGTATCCCGACGCCGCCAGCCGATGGTCGGGCGTGTCGTGATAGGTCGACGAGAAGCGGCGCGGCGCCATCGGATCACCAAGGTCTCCCGGCAAAGCGAAGCCGTCGCCCGCGCGCAGCTTGATCTCGCGCTCGACCGTCCGCTTCATCGCCGCCGGCCGGTCGCGGGGGTGGCGGCGCAGGGGCTGGGCGGGACGCGATCGCGTGGCGCGCGTGAAGGGGGACTGATCATCTGCTCCAATCTTACGGGCTGAGCCGCTTCTCGGCGGCCAGAGTGCGCTCGATCAGCTGGCGCTGCTGGGCTGGGTGGATATCGGCAAACGCGAGCCCGAAGGTGAGGTGGCCGCCGGTCTCGTCGCCCCACGCCACGCGGGCTTTGTGGGCGAACGGCGGCAGCGAGTCGCCGAACTCGATCTCGATCTCGACCTGCGCGTCGACGTCGAGCAGCCGCTCGGTCGTGATCCGAACGCCGTCCACCGAGAGGTCGAGGGTCGGCGCGGCGAACTCCTCGACGGCGTGGCCATCGTCCGCGATGCGGCGCACGACCGCCTTCAGCCGCATCGGGATGCGAGCCCGGGAGCGCCGGTCGAACAGCCGGCGATCCTGGCCGTACACCCAGCGAATCACGCGTTGCTGCGTATACGTCTCGAGCTCGTCGAAGCGGATTCCGGCCGCTCCCTTGTCGTCAACCCACACAACCTTGGCCTGGCTGAAGATCAGGAAGTGCGGCTCGCGGAACTGCACCTCCAGCCACGCCCGGTCTCCCGGTGCAAGCCCGGCTCGATCGGCCAGCCGCAGGCCGCCGGCTGAGATGTCGATGGTGCGGCGCGTAACCGGCTGCTCACGCCCGCCGGCGCCATCGATGCGCTGGCAGATCACGGTCAGGTCGGCCTCGACCCGCAGGAATGCGCGGCGCTCGCTCGTCATCCGCCGCCAGTGTATGCGGCATACTCTGCGCGATGTCGGTCAGCAGACCACCTGCGGCGCCTCCTGCGGTGCCCGATCTCGACTGGGACTCCCAGCGGATGCGCGGGCTGGCCGACCGCGCCGTCTCGCTGTACGCCGAGTTCCTGGACGGCCTGGACGAGCTTCCCATCGCGCGCCACGCTCCGGCCGCGGCCGTGCGCGCCGCTCTGGTGAGGCCGATCCCCGAGCAGGGCATGGCCGATGACGAGCTGATCGAGCACCTCCGGCAGGTGCTGATCGAGTGGGGAGTGCAGTGCGGTCATCCCCGCTTCATGGCGTATGTCACCGGCAGCGGAACGGTGCCCGGCGCGATTGCGGAGATGCTCGCCGCGGGGGTGAACATGAACGTCGGCGGCTGGCAGCTGTCACCCAGCGCGAGCGAGATCGAGGCGCACCTGATGCGCTGGTTCGGCGAGTGTTTCGGACTGCCGGACACGAGCGGCGGCCTGCTGGTGTCAGGTGGGTCGATGGCGAATCTGGTTGCGCTCAAGGCCGCTCGCGACAGCCGGGCGGGATGGGATGTGCGCCGGCTGGGGACCTCGGCCGGCCCGCGGATGGCGGTGTACGCCTCGGCCGAGACGCATGTTGTGTCAGACCGCGCCGTCGACATGCTGGGCATCGGCCGCGACGGGCTGCGGCGGCTGGCGGTGGATGCGAACATGCGGCTGCAGCCGCACCTGCTACGAACCCAGATCCGTGCCGATCGAGCGCTCGGCCTGCACCCGATTGCGGTTGTGGCCACGGCCGGCACCACGTCCACCGGGGCGATCGATCCGCTGCAAGAGATCGCCGATGTCTGCGCCGAGGAGGGGCTGTGGATGCACGTCGACGCCGCCTACGGCGGCGGGGCGGCCTTCGCCGACGATCTGCGGCCGCTGCTGGACGGGATCGAGCGCGCCGACTCGATCGCCTTTGACCCGCACAAGTGGCTCTACGTCGCCCAGTCGGCCGGCTGCGTGCTGGTACGCGACCTGCGGCGGCTGGAGCAGTCGTTCCAGGTCTACGCGTCCTACGTGCACCAGGACATCGACCACACCGGCGCGGGAGCCAGCCTGGGCGACATCGGCCCTCAGTACAGCCGTGGCTTCCAGGCGCTGAAGCTGTGGGTGTCGCTGCTGGCGCACGGCCGCCGGGCCTACGCTGATCGCATCTCGCACGATGCGGCGCTGGCGCGCTACATGGCCGCACGCGTCGCCGAGCGGCCGGAGTTCGAGCTGGTGGTGCCGGTCGGCCTCTCGATCTGCTGCTTCCGCTACCGGCCTGCGGCGGACGGCGTCGATGAGACGTACCTCTCGCTGCTGAACGAGCGGATCATGACCGAGCTGCAGCTGGACGGCCGGGTCTACATCTCGAACGCCGTGCTCGAGGGCGACCGGTTCGTGCTCCGGGCCTGCATCGTCAACCACCGGACGGAGGCTGACGATGTGGACGCGGTGCTCGACGTGGCCGCCGAGCTTGGCGCTCGGCTCGACCGTGATCTACGGACGCCCTGAGAACTGGTTTCCTGAAACCAGTTCTAAATCCAGCGGGAGGCGTCCCGCGTGTCGGAGTTCCGCGAGTCGCTGCCGAACAGCACGGCCAGGGGGCCGACAGCGATCAGAAATGCTATGAGAAGAAGTTCCATAGCCACAGTATCGTCCGCAATGATGATTAGGTCAACTCGGATTAGAGCTGATGTCTATCAGTTGGCCTGATGAACCAACGCTGTCGATCGCGCGTATCCGTGACGCGCGAATCTGCGCCGCAGACGACGGCCAGCGGCCCGATCATAACGATGAAGATCAGCAGTACGAGTTCCATATGGAACGGAGTATGGACGCGCTTGATCATTCGTTCAAATCGGAGTATCGTTCGAATCGATTATGGAACCTGATAGATGGCTCGGAGTCGAACTTCGCCACCTCGCCGCCCTTCAAGCGGTGGCCGAGGAGGGCAGCTTCGGCCGTGCCGCGGTACGGCTCGGATACACACAGTCGGCCGTCAGCCAGCAGATCGCGACGCTCGAGCGGTTGGTCGGCGAGCGCCTGGTCGAGCGCCCCGGCGGCCCACGGCCGATCTCGATCACGCAGGCCGGCAGCGTGCTGTTGCGCCACGCGGAGGGCATCATCGCCCGGCTGCGGGCGGCCCAGGCCGACCTCGCCGCGCTGCAGGACGGCTCTGCCGGATCGCTGCGGGTGGGCACGTACCAGAGCGTCGGCGCTCGCGTGTTGCCCGAGGTGATGCTGCGCTTTTCCAACGCGCATCCGCAGGTCGACGTGCAGCTGTCCGAGAGCGAGGACGCCACGCTGCTGCGCCAAGTCGAGGCCGGCGATCTCGACCTCACGTTCATCCAGCTGCCGCTGGAAGACGGGCCGTTCGAGGCGATCGAGCTGCTGCGCGATCCGCACATGCTGGTGGTGCCGGCCGACTCGCCGCTTGCGGCCGGGCCGCTGCCGTCGCTGCGTGAGGTGGGCGAGATGCCGCTGATCGGCTATCGAACCTGCACCAGCGGCAATCAGCTGGAGGCGCACCTGCGGCTTCGCGGGATGGTGCCGGAGGTGGTGTTCCGGTCGGACGACAACGGAACCATGCAGGGCATGGTGGCTGCGGGCGTCGGCGTCGCGCTGATGCCGCTGCTGGCGGTCGACGTGGCCGATCCGCGCACCCGGATCGTGGACATGAGCGGCAAGCTGCCGCCGCGGCTGGTCGGCGTCGCCTGGCACCGCGACCGGGTGCAGTCGGTGGCGGCACGCTCGTTCATCGAGCTGGCGGCCGAGGTGTGTGCCGAGCTGGCGCGCCGGCCGGTCGCAGCCAGCGCCTGAGCGACGCCCGCGCCGCCGGCCACGGCTACTCGTAGACGACCACGTTCGGCTGCGGGCGCAGCCTCAGCACCGCCCGCGGCGGCAGCAGGTTGGCGTCCTCGTGATAGAAGAGCTTGAACCCGTTGAACCAGCGACGAGTCGGGCGTGCGAACAGGTGGTACTTGGAGATCTTGTTCGCGCGGTCGCCGAACCCGTCGATGTTGATCACCAGGGCGACGCCGTCGTGCGCCGTCAGCATCCGCTTGTTCTCGATCTCGCCGGTCGTGAACTGGTGCACGATCAGGAGCTTCTGCGGCAGGTCGTGGTCTGATACCAGCTGCGCCAGGTAGGCCGCGGCTTGGTTGACGATCGCCGCGTCGGTTGAGCCGATCACGCGCCCGGGCACCTCACCCGGCCGCATGCTCCACTCGGGATCGAGCGCCAGCTCGACGTCGGGCTGGACGAGGTAGCGGCGGTACGCGCGCACCTCGTCCATGAACCGCGCCCGCCCGGGCTGGATGTCGAGGATCAGCAGCGCCTTCGCCCGTCGCGCCGCCGTCAGGTAGCGCTCGATCACGGCATCGCTCTGGCGGGTGCGGTAGCGGCGGTCGTCTCCGGGCGCCGCCGTGACCAGGGTCGCAATCAGCTCGAACGCCGGCATCACCGGCCGGTTCGCGCGCTGGTACGGCGCCGACTGCGAGACGAGCTTGGCCGCGGCCTGACTGGGGGTGCCGATGCCGAGCTCGCCCAGCTGATCCGATCCAGGGGCACCGTAGAGGGCGACCACGCGGTAGTTCGGCAGCAGCACCCGTCCACCACGGGGGAGCTGGGGCGGTTTCGGCGGGCCGGCGGTCGGTCCGGAGGATGCGCCGCCGGCCGCACCGTTCGAGCCGCCCAGGTGCGTCAGCAGCAGCGCCGCGACGGCCAGCAGCGTCACGCCGGCGCCGGCCGCCCCCAGCTGCCGCTCGCGCTGCGTGCGCCGGCGGGCGCGATCACGGCGTTGCTCGACTGTCACGCGGCGGCCGCCGCGTCCGGCCTGGTCACGCCGTCACGCCCTGGCGGGCGGCATACCAGGCGCTGTAGCCACCCTCGCAGCTCCGGATTCCGCGGTCGCCGACTTCGATGATGCGATCGGCGATGCGGTCGAGGAAGTAGCGGTCGTGCGAGGCGAAGATGACCGTGCCGTCGTAGCTCTCGAGAGCCGACTCGAGCACCTCCACGGCGTCGATGTCGAGGTGGTTTGTGGGCTCGTCCAGCACCAGGCAGTTCGCGCCGCCCCGCATCAGCAGCAGCAGCTCGAGCCGGGTGCGCTCGCCGCCGGACAGCTTGCCGACCGGCTGGCGCACCTGCTCGTAGTTGAACAGGAACCGCATCAGAGTGTGCACGGCCTCGCCCTCGGTGCAGGGGCGCTGCAGGCGCACGGCGTCGAGCGGCGTGGCCGCGCCCAGCGCGGGGTGCTGCTCCTGGGCGAGGGTGCCGAGCTCGATCGACGGCCCGATCCAGCGCTCGCCCGATGCCGGCTCGAGCTCACCGGTGATCAGCCGGGTGAGCACGCTCTTGCCCGAGCCGTTTGCTCCGATCACGCCCACCCGTTCGCCCCGCATCACGGTCAGCGAGACGTCGAGCAGCACCGGCTGGTCGCCGAACACGGCGTCCACCCGGCGCAGCTCGACAACCCGCTGGCCGCCGCGCCGCTCGCTGCGCAGCCGAAGGCCCATCTTGCGGCGCTCGAGCACCGGTCGCTCGACCTTGTCCATGCGCTCGATCTGGCGCTGCTTGACCCGCGCCTGCTTCATGTGACGCTCGTTCTCCCCCTGCTGGAACCATTGCTTGAAGCGGCGGATCGCCTCCTCCAGCCGCGCGATCTCCTTCTGCTGCGTCACCCACTGCTCCTGCTGGCGTTGCTGTGCGAGCTCGCGCGAGAGGGCGTAGGCCGAGTAGTTACCGGGCCACAGCGTGATCCGGCCGTGGTCGAGCTCGGCGATCATGCTGACCGTCTCGTCCAGCAGGTAGCGATCGTGGCTGACCATCACCACCGCCCCGTCGAAGCCGCGCACGAGCCGCTCCACGTCGCTTCGGCGCTCTGCGTCCAGGTGCGTCTCGGGCTCGTCCAGCAGCAGCACCTCTGGCTCGCGGGCCAGGCACGCCGCCAGCGCGACCAGCTTGCGCTGGCCGCCGGAGAGGACGGCCGAGGACTCGTCAAGCTGGGACTGATTCAGGCCAAGGTCGAGCAGCAGCGACTCGACGCGGCCGTCAAAGGCGTGGCCGCCGGCCTGCTCCAGCTCGTCGAGCAGCCGCTCCTGGCGCCGCAGCACCCGGCCCATCAGGTCGAGGTCGGCCATCACCTCGGAGGCGCCCAGCCGTTCGGCGCACTCCAGCAGCTCGCCCTCGATGCGGTCGATCTCGGGCCGCGCGCCGCGCACGATCTGGCGCGGGGTGCGCGGGTCGGGCTCGACCTGCTGGGGCAGGTAGGCCGAGACGAGCCCGCGACGGCGGGTGGCGGTGCCGGAGTCGGCCTGCTCCAGCCCGCCCAGCAGTCGCAGCAAGGTCGACTTGCCGCCGCCGTTGGGGCCGATCACACCGATCCGGGCACGCTCGGCCACCTCGAAGTCGAGGCCGCTGAGGATCGTACGCGCGCCGAACGACTTTGCGACGCCGCTGAGGCTGACCTGGATGATTGCCGTCTCCGCTGGATTTGGTCGGCAGCCGCTGACAGGGCCGCCTGCGATGGATACTGTACGGCCCAGTGAGCACCTCGGGCGAACTTCGGCT
Source organism: Gaiellales bacterium (assembly GCA_033856975.1). Classification (GTDB taxonomy): domain Bacteria; phylum Actinomycetota; class Thermoleophilia; order Gaiellales; family JAICJC01; genus JAICYJ01. The sequence continues at coordinate 1,605 of JAWVEC010000332.1, read as the reverse complement.
GGACTTCCGCGAATGCGTGGGCGCGTTCGCCACCGGCGTGACGGTCGTCACGACCCACAGCCAGGGCCAGCCGGCCGGCATGACGCTGAACTCGTTCACCTCGGTCTCGCTCGATCCGCTGCTGGTGCTGGTCTCACTGGCTCACCGCACGCGCACGCTGGAGAAGGTGCACTCATCCCAGCGCTTCACCGTCAACATCCTGCATCGCAACCAGCGCGAGGTGGCGCTGGCGTTCGCCAAGCCGGGCGCGCCCTTCCCGGAGGGCCACACGGTGCAGGATCCGCACGGCTTCGTGGTGGTGCGGCACGCCCTCGCCATCCTGCGCTGCGAGGTGTTCGGCGTGCACGTGGCCGGAGATCACGACCTGGTGGTGGGCGAGGTGATCGACTTCGAGGGCTCCGGCGGCCAGCCGCTGATCTTCCACAGGGGAGCCTTCGGCGGGCTGGACGCGGACGCGCTGGTACCGCAGGGGCGCGTGATCGGGATCCACACCGCCTCTGGCTGGTAGCGGGTCAGAGCGCCGCCAGCCGCCGCTCGAGGAAGCGGCGCTCGGCGCCGTTGTCCGCCAGCTCGACGGCACGGCCGTAGGCGGCGGCCGCCTCGTCTCGGCGTCCCAGCCGCGCGAGCAGGTCGGCGCGGGTCGCGTGCAGCAGGTGGTGGTCGGCCAGCGCTCCCGACTCCGCCAGCCGCTCGAGGGCGGCCAGGCCGCTGGCCGGGCCGTCTGCCATCGAGAGCGCGGCGGCCCGGTTCAGCTCGACCACGGGCGAGGGCGCGACGCGCATCAGGACGCCGTAAAGGGCCGTGATCTGGGCCCAGTCGGTGACCCCCGACAGCCGGCTGTGGCCGTGCACCGCCGCGATCGCCGCCTGCAGCGCGTATCCGCCTGGCGCGGGTGACATGCGCAGCGCCCGCGCCGCCAGCTCCAACCCCTCGTCGATCAGGTCGGCATCCCACAGCGAACGATCCTGATCCGCCATCAGCACCACCTCTCCGGCGGCGTCCACCCGTGCGTGGCGGCGCGAGTGGTGCAGCAGCATCAGCGCCAGCAGCGCGATCGCCTCTGACTCGTCGGGCATCAGCGCGACCAGTACGCGGCCCAGCCGGATCGCCTCGCCGGCCACGTCGTCGCGGCGCAGGTGGTCGCCGCTGGTCGCGACGTATCCCTCGTTGAACACCAGGTAGATGACCGACAGCACGATCGCCAGCCGGTCGGGGATGTCCTGGTCGAGCGGCATCCGAAACGGGACGCCGGCCACCCGCAGCTTGCGCTTTGCTCGTACCAACCGCTGCGCCACCGCCGGCTCGGTCGAGAGCAGCGCTCGCGCCACCTCGGCCACCGTCAGCCCGGCCACCAGCCGCATGGTCAGCGCCACCTGCGCCTCGGGTGCCAGCGCGGGGTGGCAGCAGGTGAACATCAGCCGCAGGCGCTCGTCGGGGATCGCGTCGTCATCGGCATCCTGGTAAGCGGCCATCTCAACCTCCGTCTGCCGGGCGAGCTGTTCGGTGTGCTGCTGCAGTGCCCGCGCCCGCCGCAGCCGGTCGATCGCGCGGTTGCGCGCCACCGTCACGATCCAGGCCCGCGGGTTGTCCGGCACTCCGTCCACC
>JAWVEC010000331.1:0-16353 GCA_033856975.1 Gaiellales bacterium | reverse complement strand
AATTGGTAGACGCGCAAGGTTGAGGGCCTTGTGGCCTGAATGGGCCGTGGAGGTTCAAGTCCTCTCCAGCGCACTCCCGGAAGCCGCCTGGTTGGGTGGCTTTCGGCGTTTCTGGGCGCGTTCAGCGACGAGGCGTTGGGGAGCCGGCCCGACGTCCGGCTGAAGCATTGTCCAGCCCCACCCCTTCGTGTACGCGAAACCAGAGCGTTACGACCGCGCCGCCCGCCGGCGAGTTACGGGCGTCGGCGCCGCCGTGGTGGGCCCTGGCGACTGCGTTCGCGAGCGCCAGACCGAGGCCTGCGCCGGACGCGTTACCGGAGCCCTGGTTGAACGGCTGAAAGGCTGCCGCCAGCGCGGTTTCGCAGAATCCGGGGCCGGTGTCTTCGACGGCGATCGAAACGGTGTCGGCAGTCGCCCTGGCGCTGATCGTGATGCGACCGCCCGTCGGGCAGTGGCGGAGAGCGTTGTCGAGCAGGTTGTCGATCGCCTGGCGCAGGCGGATCGGGTCGAGATCCGCGATCACGTCGTCTGCGTGCTCCACCATCTCGATGCGGTTGTCCTGGGCAACCTGCGAGTACGCCTGCACGCGCTCTGCGATCAGCGATGCGAGCGGGGTTGGAGTGCGCGTGACAGGCACTCGCCCGTCCGAGGTGCGGGCGATCACGAGCAATCCCTCGGCGATCGCGATCAGGTGTCGGATCTCCGCCTCTGCCGACACCAGAGCGTCCCGAAGCTCCTGCTGGCTGCGGGGCGACGAGAGCGCCGAATCGACCTCGGCCTTCAGGATCGTGAGAGGCGTTCGCAACTCGTGGCTGGCATTGGCGGAGAAGGTGCGCTCACGGCGGATCGCGTTCTGGAGCCGGTCGAACGTCGCGTTGACCGTCGAGGCAAGCGTTGCCAGGCCGGGGTCGCCGCGCGGCACGGCAAGGCGGCGTTCGGGCTCCGTGTCGCTGATGGCGGCCGCCTCGCTGCTCATCCGGCGCACCGGTCGCAGCGCCGCTCCGGCCAGCAGCCAGCCGATCAGAGATGAGACCAGCAGCGCAGCCGGAAGCGCGACGGCGAAGAGCAGCAGCAGGCGTGTCAGCGCCTCGCGGGTGTCGCTGAGCGTCGCGCCCACGATCAGGTATGCACGCTCGCCGTCGACGGTGGTGGGCACCTCCAGCAGGCGGGCGGTCTCCAGCCCAGGTGGCGTTCGGTCATGAAACCACGCCCGGCGGTGCGCCAGCGCCGAGGGCGTCAGCAGAGGCGTGTTCGCGACCGAGCGCGTGGCGCGCAAGATGTGCCCGTCGCTGCTCAGAAGCTGGGCAAACGACTCGTCATTGTCGGCCAGGCCGCCGCTGCTCTGTGCGAGCTGGTTTGGCAGGTCGTGGCTGGCGATCAGCACCTGGGCGCGAGCGCGCAGGCCCATGTCAACCTCGGATCGCAGATCGCTCCGCACCTGTGTGTAGACGAACGTGGCAACACCCAGTGACACCAGGGTCATGCCGGCCGCGAAGGCGAGAGTGAGGCGTGCCCTAAGCGATATCCGAGACATGCTCGTCATCCAAGAGGCGATACCCGACGCCGCGCACCGTGGTCAGGCTCTCGCGGTCGAACGGCCGGTCGATCTTGTCGCGCAGTCGACCGATGTAGACGTCGACGATGTTGGAGTCGCCCCGATAGGAGCCGTCCCAGGCCGCCTCGATCAGGCGCTCGCGGGACAGCACCGTGCAGCGATTGCGCATCAGGTACTCGAGCAGCGCGAACTCCTTCGTCGTCAGCTCGATCGGTACTCCGGCCCGAGACACGGTGTGAGCCGCCGGATCGACGTGCAGATCCCCGGCGGACAGGGTTGCCGGCCGTTCGGCCGATCCGCGTCGCACCAGCGCCCGTAGACGTGCGAACAGCTCGGGGAACTCGAACGGCTTGGTCAGGTAGTCGTCGGCGCCGCGATCGAGCCCGTTCACGCGGTCCTCCAGATCGCCGCGGGCGGTCAGCATCAGGATCGGCGTCCAGCAGCCCAGTTCGCGCACTCGAGAGCACACCTCCAGGCCGTCCAGATCGGGCAGCCGAAGGTCGAGAACGATCGCGTCGTACGAGACCGTGGCGGCGAGGCGCACCGCCTCCGTGCCACTGCTGGTCGCTTCGGTGGCATAGCCCTCTTCGCGCATGCGCCGCACGATGATCTCGCTCAGTCTCGCTGCATCTTCGACGACCAGGATCCGCATGCACTGACCTCCTCCTCAAGTGTACGGCCGGCCCGCGGTGCGCTCGAAAATCCGGGCATGCGCTTTCATCGTCCGTTCAGATCCGCAGAGCACCCTGGATCCGTCCAGCAAAGAGCAGCAGAGGAGCGTGTCATGTCTCATAGGACAAGTCTGTGCACATGCATCGTCAGCGGAGCCGCCCTGATAGCCGCCGCGGTTGCCTTCACCGGCGGTCACTCGAACTCGGCGCGGGGCGCGGGCAGCACCAACGCCGTCTTCGATCCCAGCCACTTCGTGCGCCACATCACCAACCCCTATCTGCCCTACAGCCCGGGCTCGCGCTGGGTCTACTCGGGCATCAAGGACGGCCAGACTCAGCGCGACGTGGTAACGGTGCGCCACAGCACCAAGTCCATCCTCGGGATAACGGCCACCGTCATCACCGACGTCGCCACCCATGGCGCGGTGCTGCTCGAGAAGACGACCGACTGGTACGCCCAGGACGATCAGGGCAACGTCTGGTACCTCGGCGAGCGCACGGCCGCCTACGAAGGTGGCACCGTCGATACCTCCGGTTCATGGCAGGCGGGCGTCAAGGGTGCTGTTCCCGGCATCGTGATGACCGCTGATCCACAGGTCGGTGACACCCACCGCCAGGAGTACTGGGCGGGTCAGGCCGAAGACCAGTACTGGCTGGTCGATCTCAACCAGCGCGTGTCGGTGCCGTTCGGCAGTTTCCGCCACGCGTTGCTGACGCTCGAGTGGTCACGGCTGGAGCCAGGCGTGATCGACCGCAAGGACTACGTCCGCGGCATCGGTGTGGTCAAGGAACAGGCGGCGCAGGGGCCAAAGGAGATTGCCACCCTGGTTCGATACACCCACCCTTAGGGTCTCAGCGCTTCGGGCTCCGTCGAGCCGGGCGAACGTCCGGTTCGACGGAGCAGCTACGGAGCCTCCCGATCAAGCACGACTTCGTAGGAATCGACCGAGACGCGGCGCAGGCTGCCGTCGCTGGGCGGGCTCATCTTCTCGAACGCCTCATGACCCTTCTTGAGATCCTCCTCAGATGCGAAGCGCACGGCGACCACCACCTTGCCGGCGGCGCGATCGGCGAGCACGGTGATCCGCTTGGCTGGGACGCCTTCGGGCGGCCCGTCGCTCGAGTTGATCTCTCGAAGCATCGCCTCGAGCGCCTCGTCGTTGGCGTCGAACGTGACTACACGAGCGTACTCAGCCATGCCGTTCTCCTTGCGTCCGGGGATTTGACGGATCCTAGTACGGCCGCGTGGACCAGCCACACGGCGGCGTCCGGCGCTTGTTGGACGGCGTCAGAGATCGTATACTTTGTCACATGCGACACCGGCGATACTTCCGCTCGCGGCCAACTCGGCTGGTGGTCGGCATGGTCGTTGTCGCGGTAGTGATCGCCGTCGTCGCATACATGTTGCCCGGCACGCCGGCTCGCTGGGTGCACGTCCGAGCCGGGCATCACATGGTGCGGCTCGAGGTGCAGGACACGCATGCGATCGACCTGGTCAAGTGGGCGCTGTACCTGTGCGCGATCGTCCTCGCGGCCCTCGCAGCCGTCCGCCACGACAATCGCATCACCACGGCGGAGATGCTGCGGGACGGCTCGGAACCGCCCGACATGCTGCATCGCACGAGCTACTCCCTGACGAATCTGCTTCGATTCTGATCGCGTAGGTCAGGCGCTGCCGCTGCCGGGACGTGTGCAACACTTGGTTCGTAATGTCCTCCGCCGCTGATCCAATCGGTTCATCCGCTCGCAGCACCGAACCGCTGCGCCGCGATGTGAGGATGCTGGGCGCGCTGCTCGGCACGGTGCTGCAGGAGCAGGAGGGGCCCGATCTCCTGGCGGCAGTCGAACACGTGCGGCTGCTCTCCAAGGCTGCACGTGTCAACGACACCGCCGCCGACCGCGAGGTGCTGGTCGACGCCGTCCGCTCGCTCGACGAACCGACGCGCAACGACTGCCTGCGCTCCTTTGCGCTCTATCTGGGGCTCGCGAACCTGGCCGAGCAGCACCATCGCCTCCGTCACCCTCGCCGGCCGCTGGCGACGGCGGCATCCGATCCCCGCGTCGCGGCCGCCGCCGCGCACTCCCGGCTGCGGCTGGTGATGACGGCGCATCCGACCGAGGCCACCAGGCGCACCGTGATGCAGGCGCAGCTTCGCATGGCCGAGGCGCTCGCCAGGCGCGACACCGTCGAGGCGGCGGGCGGGGAGCCCGGCGTGGAGGGCGACCTCGGTGAGCAGATCACCCTGATGTGGCAGACCGACGAGGTGCGGCACGTGCGGCCCACGGTCAAGGATGAGATCCGCCACGGGCTCTGGTTCTTCGAGATCGGGCTGTTCCATGCGGCGGCGGAGCTGGCCGGCGAGTGGGAGCGGCTTCTGCCCGGGACGGAGTTCCCGCTTCGGTTCGGCACATGGATCGGCGGCGACGCCGACGGCAACCCCGAGGTGGGGCCGCAGCACATCGCCGAGGCGCTGAGCCGGGCGCGGGCGCTGCTGGTGCGCGACTACTGGCAGCAGGTGCGCGACCTCACCCGCTCGCTCGGGATCAGCGAGCGCCTGGCCGGCGCCGACGGCGAGCTGCTGGCGTCGATCGAACGCGACGAGCGCGAGCTGCCGTGGGTGGCCGCGGAGGTCGGGGAGCGCAACCGGCACGAGCCGTACCGGCGCAAGCTGACGGCGATTCACCGGCGCCTCGACAACGAGCTGACCGGTCGTGACGAGCCTCGCTACGGCCACGCCGAAGAGCTGGCCGGCGACCTGAGCGTGATCGACGCCAGCCTGCGCAGCCATCGTGGCGCGCGGATCGCCGATGGCCGGCTCGCGCGGCTGCGGCGCCAGGTGGAGATCTTCGGCCTGCACGCGGCACGCATCGACATCCGGCTTCACGCGACCGAGCTGGCCGGCGATGGCGATCGCCCGGAACGGCTGCTGGCGGCCGTGGAGGCGGCTCGCCGCCGGTACGGACAGCGCGCGGTCGGCAGGCTGATCGTCTCGGGCGTCGAGTCGGCGGAGGATGCGACGCGGGCACTCGTCCGGGCGCAGGCGGCGGGCGTCGATGTCGAGGTGGTGCCGCTGTTCGAGTCGATCGAAGCGCTTCGCCGCTCGGCCGAGATCACGGCCCGGCTGCTCGACCATCCGGGGTTCGACCACAAGGGGATCACGGTGATGGTCGGCCACTCGGATTCGGGCAAGGACGGTGGCCATCTGGCAGCGCAGTGGGCGATCCAAGGCGCCCAGCGACGGCTTGCCGAGCTGGGGCGAACCCGCTCGGTGGCGATTCGCATCTTTCACGGCCGCGGCGGATCGGTCGGCCGGGGTGGGGACGCGACGTTCGACTCGGCCTTCGCGCAGCCGGCCGGGCATCCGCCGGGCTGGATCGAGGTGACCGAGCAGGGCGAGACGATCAGCTTCAAGTACGGGCTGCCCGGCCTCGCCCGCCGAAATCTCGAGTCTGCGATCGCCGGCACGCTGGCGGTTGCCGCCGGGACGGGCGCCGAGACGACCGAATCGGATCCGATGATGGACCGGATCGCGAGCCGATCGCTGTCCGCCTACCGGGAATGCGTCTGGGACGATCCGGGCTTCGCCGAGTTCTTTCGAAGCTTCACCCCGGTCGAGGAGCTGTCGCTGGTGCAGCTCGGCTCACGGCCGGCGTCGCGCGGTGGCGGCTGGCAGGGCCTGGAGCGGCTGCGGGCGATCCCCTGGGTGTTCGCCTGGACGCAGACGCGGGCGCTGGTACCGGCGTGGTACGGGGCCGGAGCGGGCCTCGGCCGGGCCGCGGAGACGGCTGACGGCCTGGCCGAAATGCGCACGGCCTACAGCGACTGGCCCTTTTTCCGGACGCTTCTGCACGGAGTCGAGATGTCGCTGGCCAAGTCGTCCATGGCGATCGCACGGATGTACCTCGAGCTGGCCACCGGAACAGATGCGGCGACGCGGTTCGCGGCCATCGCGGCGGAGCATGACCGGGCGCGCGAGGCGGTGCTCGCGATCGTCGAGGCCCGCGAGCTGCTCGATCGGCACCCGGTTCTGCAGCAGACGATCCGGCTGCGAAACCCCTACGTGGATCCGATCAGCGCGATTCAGGTCGAGCTGCTCCGGCGCTGGCGCGATCCGGGCAGCTCCGAGGCCGAGCGCGAGCGGGTGCGACAGCCGCTGGCGCGATCGATCGCCGGGATCGCCGCCGGACTCCGAAACACCGGTTAGATGGTTGGTTCCGTATTCAGCGTGGATGCAGGGCGTGAGGTGCAAGCCGTGTCGGCTTGCACCGGTCGGGAGCGATCTGCGATCACGCAGATCGCGGACGGGGGCCGCGTTGGGCGTCGGGAGCGCTCGCGGCGCAGGCTGGGGAAGCCTTGGGCAAGAGTGATCGTGGCGCCCAGCGTGTCCTGGGCCCGATCCTGCGCCGCGCGGGATACGGAACCAACCATCTAGTTACTCAGGCGTGGCCTCGGGCGGCTCCTCGGTCAGCGCCGCCTTGACCTGGGGCGCGAACCGTTGCAGCAGCAGGGCCGCCACCAGCAGCACCGATCCGGTGGTGATGAACGAGACGGCGCGCGCCATCGCGGTCAGGAAGGCCAGGTCGTACAGGAACAGCTTCGCGAGCGCCACGAACAGGAGCGCGATGCCGCCGATGCGGACGCTGCGGCGGTCGCCCCGCAGCGAAGCGATCACGAGGCCGAGCCCAACCAGCACCCAGCTGATCGAGACGGCCACGTGCCCCTGCTGGAAGTGGTCATGCACCGAGCTGGCGAGCTCCCGCCGGGCGACCAGCTGCTCGGCGCCCAGGATGGCGGCGGCAAGCGTCCACAAAGAGGCCGCGCCGGCCAGGTAGACGAGCGCGGCGGCGATCCGCAGCCGGCCGATCGCCCAGACGGCGCCGCCAGGGCGGGTGCGGGCGGCCGCGGCAGCCAGAAACAGCGCGCAGCAGGCCGCGACGGCGGCTGCCAGCCCGCTCGCCGGCGTGTTCGACGAAACGAACAGCATCCGCGGCGTCTCGTACACGATCAGGATCAGCGCGGCGATCGCGACGCTGCTGAGCGCCGCCATCTCGGCCATCACCAGCCGCGTCAGCCGGCTGCGCAGGACGGCCGGCCAGGTGATCGCAGTGATGCTGACCGCGGCCGAGAGGGCCGCGATCGCGACCAGCGGGTACTGGCCCGGCAGCAGCATCGCCGCGAGCTGCGCGGCCAGAAGGTAGGGCAGCCAGAGCGCGTAGGACCGCCGCACCGGCTCGAGCAGGGCGGACGCCAGCACGATGGCGGCTCCGCACGCGATGGCGATGCTCGGCCAGCCGTGTATGGCGCCGTGGTTCGAGACCGCGCGCAGCGACGAGTCGTGGTTCCATGCCGCCACGACCCCCAGCGCCAGCGTGCCGGCGCTCGCCACGAGCAGCGGCTCAGCCACCAGCCGCCGCCGCAGGGCCGGCGAGTGGACGGCGGCCGCCAGCGTCGCGGCCGTGGCCAGCCATGCCCACATCGTGTACGGCGGTTGCAACGCCTCCGCGATCAGATAGGCGAACGTGGCCACCGGCAGGATCAGCAGGTACTCGAGTCCGTCCCGGCGAGGGCGGCGCAGCGACCAGGCGGCCACGCCTGCGGCAACGGTCAGGGCTGCGAGCGCGATCAGGCCGTGGCGTTCCCCGACTCCGGTCCACTCCGACTCGGTGAGCGCGTCGAGGGGCGCGGCTGAGGCCAGCGCCGCGGCTGCCGCCGCCAGCCACCAGCCCGATCCGATCGCGATCGCGGCCATGTCGTCCAGCCAGCCAACGATCCAGGGCGACCTGCGGTACCACAGCAGGGTGGCTGCCAGAGCGGACAACGCCACCACCGACCACTCCGCCGGCAGCGCCCACAGCGGCAGGTAGCCGAGCGCCAGCGCGGGCAGCGCCCATGCGGCGACGCGGACGCGATGGCCGACCCAGCGGGTGCCGTAGCAGTAGGCCACGCCGGCCAGGGTGATCACGCCCAGCGCGACCGAGCCGCGCCAGGAGCCGTCGCCAAGCCGGTGCAGGTGAGCGTCGGTCGGAACGACGATCAAGATGCCGCTGATCGTCGCCAGGGTCAGGTAGACGCCGGCCGCGATCGTGATGCGGCGCTGCCGCAGCCCGCTGCGCCGGCCGATCCGTTCGGCCGCGGCCACCAGCATCGCCGACTGGGCGGCCCACGTGCACGCCAGTGCTGATCCACCCACCAGCATTCCGGTCGCGGCCGCCGCAACGGTCAGGCTGAAGGCGGCCAGCACGTCGGTCAGATCGGGGTGCGATCGCCGCAGCGCGGGCGGAAGCGCTGCGCACAGCGCCCACGCGACCGTCAGCCCGACCAGCGCGAACCCGGCCAGCGAGTGACCGTGGACGTGACGGGTGTCCGCATACAGTGCGACGCCGCCCAGTGAGAGGGTGAAGGAGCTGGACGCGACCGCCCAGCCCAGCGAGCTGACTCGCGCCCGTTCGGCGGGCATCAGCTCGATCAGGTACAGCAAGCCGACGAACAGCACGGTGATCACCATGATCGCGACCACCGGAGCGCCGAAACCGGTGTCGTTGCGGGAGTGGACGAGGAGGCCGATCGCCTCGCCGAAGCCGACCAGCCACGCCGCGCTGACCAGCAAACGCCAGCCGAACCGCGCATACAGCGGCATTGCCGCCGCGAGCATCAGCGACGAGTAGAGCACGCCGTAGGCGGTGATCTCCTGGCTGACCAGCACCGGGGCGAGCATCGCCGCGGCGATGCCGAACACCGCCAGCGGCTCCTGCCGCAGCCGGATCGCGACCGCCACTGCCAGCGCGGCGATCACGGCGGCCAGCGCGGAAGCCGGAACAGCCGAGACGAAGTCGTAGAGGGACGCCGCCGCCCACAGGGTGGCATACAGCCCCGCGATGCCGACGCCGGCGGCGGACAGGATCGCGTCCGCGCGCCACTTGCGGCGGTCGAGTTCGAGCGCGACGCCCAGCATCACCAGCGAGACGAACGTGCCCAGCCCGACCCGCATCGGCGCGGTCACCCAACCACGGCTCGCCGCCATCACGAACAGGAGCACCACGCCCAGTGCGGTCGCGACGCCGCCGGCCCAGGCCAGCGTGCGAGCCGTGAACAGCTGCTCCACCAGCTTGCCCCACTCGATCGGCGGGCGAGGTGGCTTGGCCGGCGCCATCATCCGCGGCTGCGGTCGGGGCACGACCGGCCGGGGCGGCAACGGGGGGATCGGTGTCGACGCGAACGCCGGGTCGGGCGGCTGTGTGGCCGTCACGGGCGGGGCTGTCACCGGCGGGGGAGCGACGAGCGGATCGGCATACGGCAGTGCGACCAGCCGCTCGACCACCTGCTCCAACGCGTAGATCCGCCCGGTCAGGCGAGCGATGTCATGGCGAAGCGCATCGATCTCGGGACTCTGTCCGTCGCTCAATACTCACCCACTCCCCAGGAACCTGCCATCCGTGGCGTATCGGCCGGATCACGAAAGTATCTGAGTGCGGTGTCGGCCGAACCTCTGTGTTCGCCCGCAGATCGACAATCCCTACTATGCTGGCTGCACGTGACGTCGGTAGCCCCCATCGACCTCGAACGAGATGGCGAAGTGGCGATCGTGATCTTGCGCGGCGAGCACGATCTCTCGACGGCCGAGACGCTCCGCTCCCAGCTGGATGCGGTGCGTGAGCAGCGACGTCCGTTCGTGGTCGATCTGAGCGAGGCCACGTTCATCGACTCGGCAGTGCTGGGCGTGCTGATCGCTGCCCATGACGAGGCGTCATCGGACGGGACGGCGATGGCGTTTGCCGTCGGCTCCGCGCCGACAGTCCGCAAGATCATCGATCTCACGGGGCTGGAAGCCGTGCTGCCGATCACCGACAACCGCGCAGACGCGATCCTCCGTGCGATCGGCGTCAACGGGTAGCGTGCGCGCGCTTGCGACTCAGGCCGGAAGCGTCTGCGCGAACCGCACGACGGTGCCCGGCCCGTCCGCCTGGGCGGTGATGTCGAGCCGCGAGCAGAGCTGCCGCAGCAGCGGAAGGCCGAATCCGCGCCCGGACAGGGCGGTGCTGACGTCCTGGGCGTGGTCGCTGACCGATACCTCGATCTCGCTGTCCGACGTGCGGAAGGCGATCTCGACGGTGCCGTCTGGGTCGACCGTCTGCCGGATGGCGCTTGCGCAGGCCTCCGACAGCACGAGCTTGAGGTCGTCGAGCGCCTGGTCGCTGAGCGGCAGGCCGGTGCCGACCCCCATCAGGATCATGCGGCAGACCGTGAGCATCTCGGCGTCTGCCACCACGACCAGTTCGGCGACCAGCTGGAGTTCTCCGCGCTGCATGGCATGGACCATACCCTCACACTGAGATTGCTGAACACGCCGCGGCGTGGCCCGATCGCCCACCAGGCGGTCGTCGCTCTCGCGCTGCTTGCCGGCCTGCCGCCGCTGGCCGCCGACCGGGCGGCCGCCGCCGTCGCAGATGTCGTGCAACGCTGCCCGGCGGAGACGGTCTGCCTGACGGCAGCGCTGGACGAGTCGGCCGCGGTTGTGAGCCTGTCCGGGGGTGATCAGTCATGGTGCCGTGAGGCCATCGAGCAGCTGGCCGATCTGGGATCCATGGCCGAGAGCGGAGCGGTGCAACTGCGACTGGAGCGGACGCCGCTGCGCGCGGTGTGACGTCACACCGCGGTCTTACCGGCGTCTGAGCCCTGCGGGTTCTCGGTGGTGGCGGCGCGACGCCGCCCGAGCAAGCGGCGGTCGCGCACCGGCGCATCCTCGTGGCTTCGACCCGCCACCGACAGCAGCATGCCGACCGTCGCTCCCAGCACCACGCCCACGATCGGAATGCCGAGCAGCGCCCAGAGGCTCAGGCCGACGAACACGACGGTCACGACGGCCACCAGCAACACGCCGGCGGTCAGACCGATGGTGGCGCCCAGCGCCGGCCCGATCATGACTCGCCGCGTGTCGGGGCGCGGGCCGCGCTGCGGATGACGGTCGAACTCGATCAGGTGATTTGATGCAGACATCCCGGCGGACGTACCCCAGGATGCGCCCGGCCAAACCTGCAGTTTGCGCCGTAGATCGCGCGGGTATCCGCGGAAGCGCCAGGCAACTGAGAGGGGAGCGGCCGATATGCCACGCGAGTGGACAGACAAGCAAGAGCGGAAGTATCAGCACATCGTCGAGTCGGAGCGCGACCGCGGCGTCTCGGCCGATCTCTCGAAGGAGATCGCCGCCCGCACGATCAACAAGGAGCGCGCCCGCAAGGGTCAGTCAAAGTCGGCCTCGCGCAGCTCGGTGGACGACATCTCATCCTCCCGTCGCGGCGGCCTGCGGTCCCATAAAGGCTCAGGCGGCCGCACCCGTGACCAGCTCTACAATGAGGCCCGCCAGAGGGGCATCAAGGGGCGCTCCAAGATGAACAAGGCGCAGCTCGAACACGCCGTGGACGCGAAGTAGATGCCCAAATCGACCGGGGACACACCCGAGTCGACCACGCCGGTCTCGTTTACCGCGTCGCTGCCCTACCGGCGGGTCGCGCTCGAGGCCCAGCCGCAGCGGGTCGTGTTCGACATCCAGGCGCGCACGGTCGTAAAGCTGCTGGCGCTGCTGCTCGCCTTCTCGATCGCAGTCTCGCTGCTCGAGAGCGTCCGCGCGGTGCTGATCTGGTTCGGGATCGCGTTCTTCCTCGCCGTCGCCCTCAACCCGGCCGTCGAGTTCGCCGAACGCTGGATGCCGCGCAACACCGCCGTCCCGGTCGTGTTCATCGCCTTCGTGGCGGGGCTGCTGCTGGTGGTCGTGCTGCTGGTCGGGCCGTTCGTCAGCCAGATCGACAACATCGTCGTCGACGCGCCGCGCGCGGCTGACCATCTGGCCAAGAACCCGCTCGTGCATCGGCTCGACCAGCAGTACGACGTTGTCGCCAAGGTCAAGGCGCACGCCTCCGAGCTGCCGCGGGTCGCCTTCGGCGCCGCCGGTTCGATCGTGTCCGGCGTCACCGCGACCGTCACGGTGCTGTTCTTGACCGTCTTCATCCTGTTCGAGCTGCCGCGCATGAGCGAGGTCGCGCTCGCGCAGCTTCGTCCCCCGGGTGCGCGGCGGGCACGTCAGATCGGCAACCACCTCAACCGTAGCGTGGGCGGCTATGTGGTCGGCAACCTGCTGATCTCGGCTATCGCCGGCGTCGTCGCGACGGTGCTGCTGTGGTCGCTGGGCGTGCCGTACCCGCTGACGCTGGGCGTGGTGGTCGCGATTGGCGACCTGATCCCGCTGTTCGGCGCCACCCTGGCCTCGATCCTGGTGGTGGCGGTGGCGTACTTCACGAAAGGCACCACCGATGCCGTGATCGTGTTCGCCGTGATCATGATCTACCAGCAGATCGAGAACCACATGATCCAGCCGGTCATCTACCGGCGGATGGTGCAGATCCCCTCGCTTGTGGTGCTGATCGCCGTCCTGGCGGGCGCCTCGGTGCTCGGCATCATCGGCGCGCTGGTCGCGATCCCGATCGCCGGGACGCTGCAGGTCGTGATCATGGACATGCTGAACGAGCGGGCGGAGGGCATCGCTGCGGACGATCTCGAGTCTGACTCGGTGGGGGCGACCCCGATCTGAGCGGTGCCGAGAGCGCGTCTATGCGATGGCCATGTGCAGCCGCAGCGTCGTGCCCGATCCGTCCGAGCGCAGCTGCGACAGGTCGCAGAGCTGGTTGATCATCCAAAGGCCGCGGCCGCTCTCGGCGCTCGGCAGTGGCGCCCGCCGCCCCGCCAGCGGATCCTGCACGTGGCCGCCGCCGGCTACCTCGCACACGACGCTGCCGTTCTCCAGCCACAGCCGCACCTGCGCGGGTTGTCCGGTGTGGCGCAGCGCGTTACCAGCGGCCTCGTTCACCGCCACCAGCATGTCCATTCGGCGAACGGTGCTGATCGGGATGCCCTCCAGCCGCTCGAGCAGGGCCGCGCGAAGCGCGAGCAGGTCGTCGCTGGGTGCGAACGTCTCGACACTGCCGGGGGCCGGCGCGAGCGCGTCATAACCGACCTCGGCAACGGCGTCAGCCGAGTAGCTCTCGCTGGCCAAGCGCCGTCCGCCCTCCACCAGCAGTGGGTGGGTGCGATGCGACTCACACAGCGTGTCGCCGTCCAGCGCCAGGTCATAGGGGCAGAGGATGGTGACGTCGGCGTCGGCGAAGGCGAGGTTGATCAGCGCCTCGTGATGGGTGCCCTCGATCGTCTCTGAATCCGAGCGGCCGCGCCATATCGGCTCGCCGACCATGCGGGCCGTGCGACCCGGGTTGGCGTCGATGAAGCCGCGGATGGCCGGGATGATGCGGGCCGGGTTTCGGCCCAGCTCCACCATGTCGAACCAGCTGACGTCACCGGCGTCCGCGCCGGCGTGCTCACGCAGCCACTCGACCTTGGCGCCGGGCACGGCGACCATCACGGATTCGCCGGTATCGAGTCCCTCACGCACGAACGCTCCGACGCTCTCGACGAACTCGTCGTCGGAGCTGTAGTAGAGCGCGAGATGTCGGAGCGTTGTCTGGTCGAGTGACCTGCTCATGCTGGCTCGATCGGTCGGATGACGATGATCGCGACGTCGTCCTGCGGCGGCTCGGCCGCGAAGGCGTCGATCGCCTGCTCGATCTCGAGTGCGATCTGGCCGGCCGAATCGGCGGGTGTCATCGCCCGCAGCAGCTCCTCGAGGCCCTCCTGGCCGAACATGCGGGTGCCTTCGCGGCGCTCGGTGACGCCGTCGGTGTAGAGCACGAGTACGTCGCCCACCGCCAGCCGCACGCGATCATCCACCAGTTCCACCCGCTCGCGCACTCCCAGCAGCGTGCCGGGCAGGCCGGCCTCGGCGACCTCGCCGTCGGCGCGCCTGATCAACCCGGGCGGGTGTCCGCCGCGCGCGATCGTCATCTCCAGGCCCCCGCCGGGCACGTTGACGGCATGCAGGTAGGCGGCGGTGCAGAACATGTCCGGCGCTCCGTGGCGGCGGATCTCGTCGTTCAGCACCCCCAGCACGCGGCTGGGGGTGGGCTCGTGCAGCGAGGCGACCCGCATCGTGTGTCTGGCCAGCGACGTCATCGATGCGGCGGTGGCACCTTTGCCCGAGACGTCGCCGATCGCGACGCCGAACCCCGGGTCGAGGTGCCAGACGTCGTAGAAGTCGCCGCCCACCTCGACCTCGTCGCCGGCGGCCAGATAGCGCGCGGCCAGCTCGACGCCGGCCAGGTCGGGCAGGTGCTTGGGAAGCAGGTTTCGCTGCAGGGTTGCGGCGATGTCGATCTGCCCCTGGTACAGGCGGGCGTTGTCGATCGCGAGCGCCGCGCGGTCGGCCAGCCCGCCGGCCGTCGCCAGGTCCTGGTCGTCGTAGCGGCGGTCGGAGCTGTCGATGATCAGCGTGATCGCCCCCAGCGTCCGGCCGCGGGCGATCAGCGGCGCGATGATCAGCGAGCGCATGCCGAGGCTGAGCACGGCGGCGCGATGCGCACCGTTTCGCGTGATCCGGTCGAGGAACGCGTCGTCGACCTCCGACACCAGCATCGCCTCGCCGCTTCGCAGCACCTCGCCCACCGCGCTGTGCGGCTCACCGGGATCGGCCGGGTAGGCGCTCTCGAGCCTGGATATCGCCGGCACCTTGTCCTCATCCACGTGCACCGCTGCCAGCTGGTGGATCCCGGTCCCCTCCAGCACGTCCACGATGCAGCAGTCAGCCAGCCGCGGTACCGCCAGGCTCGCGACGTCGGCCAGCGTGGTCCGGTAGTCGAGCGTGCGCGCGAACGCCGCCCCCGACTCGGCCAGCAGCGCGAGCCGCTGCGCGCGACGGCGACGCTCGGCGTCGAGCACAGTGCGACGGATCGCCTCCCCGCACTGGCGGGCGACCGCGCTCATGTAGTCGATCTCTGCCTCGGTCAGGGTCATCTCACGGTCGTAACCAAGCGCGATTCCGCCGAAGTCGCCCATCGGCAGGCACACCAGCGCCGCCGAACGCGCGGTGCCGAGCAGCTTTGGGTAGCGCCGGGCCAGCTCATCGGGGCCGTAGACGATGATCGGCTGCTGCTGCCGCACCGATTCGGACAGTGGATAGTCGTCCGTATTGGGAAAGGTCGACCACTCGTTTTCGACCTGCCCCGGATAGCCGCGGATGGCCGCTATCCGAAATCCGGTACCGGTCTCGTCAAGTGTGGCGATCACGGCCTGGTCGGCTTCGAAAACGTCCAGGCCGTGGTTCAGAGCGGCGTCGATCGCCTGCTGCTCGGTGCGCGCGCTGGCCAGCGACTGCGACAGAGACTGCAGGTGCGCAAGGCGCTCGCGCAGCCACTCGATGCCGGCCGGAGTTGAGTCTGTGGAGGAGTTCACCAATGTCCCTTCGGGAACTGCACTCTACGTGCTGCCGGGGCGCTGCGCGCGGCCCGCTGGAGGCGATCCCCGGCGCGCGCCGCTCCCGCATGGTGGGAGTCTCCGGCGGTGGATGCGGGACGTCTGGCAGCTCGGGCGTCTCGTCGGGGTGAGGTGGCGGCTGCGGCACCTCAGGGGGCTGCCTGGGAGGCTCAGGCGTGGGCGGCTGTTCGACGGCCATGGATCCCTTCTCCCGCGTCGCTGGTCGATAGGACGGCTGCGCTACCCGGCACGGCACAAGCACAAACCTTCGGCCGCAACTCCGTGTCGAGCTCCAGAGTGGGAGCTGGCAGTGTGGTGGCAAGTTCACTTTACGAAAGCCGCGCCGTCAGCGATGATACCTGCGTCCGGGGCAGTTCCCGGACGGCGGAACCATGCGATCTGACGGGAGGGGGTGATGGAAACATGCGAAAGCAACTGACTCGGCTGACCACACCGCTGGTGCGCGAGGACGGCGCGCTGCGCCCGGCCACCTGGGACGAGGCGCTGGATCGTGCCGCGGACGGATTCCGAGCCGCGGTCGCGGCCGGCGGCCCGAACGCGTTTGGTCTGTTCAGCTGCTCGAAGGCGACCAACGAGGTGAACTTCATGACCCAGAAGTTCGCCCGCGCCGTGATCGGCACGAACAACATCGACAGCTGCAACCGGACTTGACACGCACCCAGCGTCGTCGGTCTGGCGACAGTGTTCGGGGCCGGGGGCGGCACCAGCTCCTACGAGGAGGTCAGGGAGACGGATCTGATCTTTCTGTGGGGGTC
>JAWVEC010000330.1:0-4553 GCA_033856975.1 Gaiellales bacterium | reverse complement strand
ATCGGGTTGCTGCGATCGACCACAGCGTGTCACCGGTGTGTACCCGATAGTGGCGCGGACGGGCCGCTCCCGGGGAGGGCGAGGCGTAGGTGAGGAAGAGCGCGACTGCGAGGAGGATGGCTGCGAGGCACGCAACCATGCGACGGAGTGTGTATGAGACGAACATGCGTTCGAGTGTAGACGAACACGTGTTCGGTGTCAAGCCGGGCGGCGTCGCGCCGGCGCGCCGCTCGCCGGAGTCCACCAACCGTTCGCCGGTACGCTGCCGGGATGCTGACGTTCCGCCACCGCTCGCTGGCCGCAGAGCTCCGCCCCCACCTGATGGGGATCGTGAACGTGACCCCCGACTCCTTCTACGACAACGGCGCGACGGCCTCGCCTGCGTCGGCGATCGCCCGCGCCCTGGCGGTGGTCGAGGCCGGGGCGAGCGTGATCGATGTGGGCGGCATGACCGCCCGTCCCGGCCTCGTACTCAGCGAGCGCGACGAGCTCGCCCGCGTGCTGCCGGTGATCGCGGGCGTGCGGGAGGCGGGCTGCCAGGCGGTCGTCTCGGTCGACACCTATCGGGCCGAGGTGGCCGCGGCCGTGCTCGACGCCGGCGCCGACCTGATCAACGATCACACGGGGCTGTCGGATGGCGACCTGGCGGCGGCCGTGGCCGAACGGCGCGGCGGTCTGGTCGTGACCCACCTTGGCCTCGGCCCCAAGCAGGTGCAGGGCGGCCGTTACCAGATCGATCCTGCAACGATCGCCGAGTTCCTGGTCGAGCGCGCCCAGCAGGCGGCTGCGGCCGGCGTGGCTCGGGACGCGATCGTGGTCGACCCAGGGCTCGGCTTCGGCAAGTCGACCGAGACCGATCTCGCGACGCTGCGCGCTCTCCCCCAGCTGCTCGATCTCGGTTACCCCCTGCTGCTGGCCTGCTCACACAAGGAGGTGACCGCCGAGCCGCTCGGGTTGCCCGAGTCGAGCATCGAGGGCACGGCGGCTGTGGTTGCGATCGCCGCCTACCTGGGCGTGCAGATGCTGCGCGTCCACGACCTGCCGTTCATGGCCCACGTTGCCCGCATGGGCAGCCTGATGTCACCCGCCGCGGGCGCCAGACGGGATCAGACAGCGGGCGGCGCCAGGTCGGGCGCGAACTCGGGCAAAAACCGCCCGTCGCGGTAGATCAGCTCGCCGTCGGCGTGGATCTCACCGCCGGAGCGCAGGTCGCAGACCATGTCCCAGTGCAGCGCGGAGGTGTTGGTGCTGCCGCTCTCGGGGTAGCCGGCGCCGACCGCCATGTGGCACGTGCCGCCGATCTTCTCGTCGAACAGGATCTGCTTGGAGTACCGGTCGACGGCGTAGTTGGCTCCAATTGCGAACTCGCCCAGGATCGAGGCGCCCTCGTCCATCGCCAGCATCTCGCGCAGCAGGTCGCCGCCGGCGGCCGCCTCGCTCTTGACCACCCGTCCGCCCTCGAACCGCAGCCGCACGTCGTCCACCTCGCGGCCGCCGAAGATGGCCGGGTATGAGAACCGCACGTCGCCGCGCGTCTCGGTCTCGATCGGCGCAGTGAACACCTCGCCGTCGGGGAAGTTGCGATCACCGTGGCAGGGGATCCAGCGCCGGCCGGCCACGCCCAGCGTGATGTCGGTGTGCTCGGACACCACCCGCATCTCCCGGAAGCCGGACAGCTTCTCGACCACCTGCTGCAGCTTGCCCGCAAACTCGCGCCAGGCGGCTACGGGATCTGCGAGATGCAGCCAGCCGGCCCGGTAGACGAAGTCCTCGTAGGCGTCGAGTGACATGTCGGCGTCCTGCGCGAAGGCGTCGCAGGGAAACGCGGTCACGCACCAGCGCAGCGTGCCCTCGGCCGAACGCCGCATGTAGAGGTCGAGCACCGGCCGTCGCGCAGACTGCGTCGCCGCGATCTTGCTCGGATCGACGCTGGACAGCTCGCGGGTGTTCCAGGCGGCGTGGATCGCGATCCGCGCGTCGATTGCCGCCATCTCGGCCAGCATCGTCGGGGCGAGGAAGGCGAGTTGATCGTCGTCGGCCCGCTCGAGGAACGCGGCCTGTGCGCCCGCCGTGGACGGCCGCACGCGCGGGATGGCGCCCAGCGAGAGCGCCGCCTTGACCATCTCCAGCATCAGCGGCTCGGCCAGCGCCGGGCCCTCGATCAGCACCAGCTGATCGGGCTTGAGATCGAGCGAGTACTCGCAGATCACCCGGGCGAGGCCCTGGATGCGGGGATCGATCACAGAAACCGGCCGTCCTTGGCGATCAGCTCACCGTCGCCGTACACCTCGCCGCCGTGGCGCAGGTCGCAGACGATGTCCCAGTGCAGCGACGAGCGGTTCGTCCCGCCCGCCTCTGGGAACGCGGCCCCCAGCGCGACGTGGCAGGTACCGCCGATCTTCTCGTCGAAGGCGACGTTTCGGGTGCCGCGCTGGATCTCGTCGTTCATGCCGAAGGCCACTTCGCCCAGCAGGCGCGCGCCCTCGTCCATGTCCAGCATGCCGCCCAGAAACTCGGCGCCCCGCGAGGCCTCGTGCCGGACGACCCGCCCCTGCTCGAACCAGAGCCGCACGCCCGCGAACTCGTGGCCCTGGTAGGTGGCGTCGAAGCTGAAGCTGATGTGTCCGCGGGTGGCCTCGTGCACCGGGCTGGTGAACACCTCTCCGTCGGGGAAGTTCTCACGGCCGTCGGCATTCAGCCAGGTGCGGCCGCCGACGTCCAGCGTCAGGTCGGTGTCCTCGGCCACGATCCGCAGCTCGGAGACGCGTGCCAGCCGCTCGATCGCCGTCGCCTGGCGGGCGGACTGTTCGCGCCAGAACGCGATCGGGTCGGGGTCGGAGACGTGGCCGGCGCCGAACACGAAGTCCTCGTACTCGGCCAGCGACATGCCGGCGTCCTGCGCGTGCGCCTGGGTGGGCAGCGTGACACCGCACCAGCCGATCTCCCCCGCCGCCAGCCGTTCGAAGAAGCGGTCTGTGAGCGAGCGCCGCGACCGCGACCACATCGCCTGGCGCTCGGGCGCGACGCCGCTCATGTAGCGGGTGTTGGTGTCGGCCCAGATGGTCAGCGTCTTGTCCGGCGACTCGGAGTCGATCCGGTCGATCTCGGTCACGGTCGTCAGCTGCGCGTCCGAGCCCTGCAGCAGCGCGGCCTCGATCCGGGGCAGCCCGGCGCGCAGCAGCGGGTTTCCGCCCAGCCGCGTGATCTCGCCGATCACGGCCGCGATGAACTCATGCGACGTGGCGGGACCGGATACCTTGACCAGGTCGCCGCGCTGAACGTCGAGCGAGTAGCCACAGATGATCGCGGCGAGCGACTGCAGTCGAGGATCGGCCACGACGCCGGAGACTAGATCAAACGCGCCGCGAGCACGCAGTCCACCAGCTTGGCGGCGCCGTACCGGACCGGGTCGTCGGCGGGCAGCCCCGTCTCCTGCTCGGCCGCGGCGATCGCCGCCCGCGCCTGGGGCTCGCTCAGCCGGTTGGTCTTCAGCGAGACGGCGACCACCTTGGCGGGGCGCACGTAGCGGGCCATCCGCTGGTAGTCGTCGATCAGCTGGGACAGCGGCGGGATCGGCGGCCCATCGGGCATGTCGAGGTGGGTGCGGCCGGGCTCGTGCACGAGGATCAGGGCGTTGGCGGCCGATCCGTGCAGCAGCCCCAGCGTCACCCCCGAGTAGGCGGGGTGACTGATGGAGCCCTGGCCCTCGATCCACAGCAGGGCACCCGGGCCGGCCCGTTCGGCGCCCTCCAGCACCAGCCGCTCGGTTGCCCCGGCCACGAAGTCGGACACCACCTCGTCCACGGCGATGCCCCAGCCCGCGATCGCGATCCCGGTCTGCCCGGTGGGCACGAAGCCGCTGGCCAGGCCGCGGCGGCGGGCCTCGGCGTCGAGCTCGAGGCAGACCGTCATCTTGCCCAGGGCGCAGTCGGTTCCCACGGTCAGGACGATGTGGCCGTCCACCCGCAGGTTCGCGCCGGTGGGCACGTCGAGCCCGGCCGGCGGGCGGCGCAGGTCACGGATCTCGACGCCGGCCCGCTGGGCGGCGGCGGCCAGCTCGGGGTCGTCGCCCAGGAAGTCGTGCAGGCCGCTCTCGATGGCGAGGCCGGCCTCGATCGCGCGCAGCACGATCCGGCGCCACCGCTCCGGCAGCCGTCCGCCGGCGGGCGCGATGCCGATCAGCAGCACGTCGGGACGCAGCGCCAGCGCCTGGTCGATGCTCTCGACCACCGGCACGTCCGACTCGAGTCCGGGCACGTGGTCTCGGACGCGCGTGCCGGCGCGGGTGGAATCGATCACGGCCACCACCTCCTGGCTGCCGTAACGGAGCACCCCGGTAGCGGTCTTCGCGTCGTGTTCGGCGAAGCCGCCCTCGGCCAGGATCGCGAGCCGGATCACGGCCACGGCTCGAGCGGTGTCACGCCCAGGCCCGGCAGCGTGCTCGGCAGTACGGCGCCGTCACTCAGGGCGAGCCCCTGGAAGGCGTCGTTTCGGTTCAGCAGGTGGCCGTCCAGGTCGACCACGTCCACCAGCGGCGAGAGCTGCACGGCCTG
>JAWVEC010000329.1:0-4184 GCA_033856975.1 Gaiellales bacterium | reverse complement strand
CGGATCACCTCGTTGGCGCCGGCCGGGTTCTTGATCAGCAGCAGCACCGCCTCCCGATCACCGAGGGTGATCCTCTCGAACCTTCCGAACGCCGCCGAGAAGCGCTCCAGCCCCTCGCGCAGGGCGGGCGGCCGGGCCCCGGCGGACAGGCGCAGTGCCAGCGCGGACGCCGCCAGCGCGTTGTAGACGTTGTACAACCCGGGCACGGGCAGCCGCACCCGCTGCTCGCCGAGCGGCGTGCAGAGCAGGAACGAGACGGCGGTCAGCCCTTCGGGCCGCAGCTCGCGGGCGATCACCTCCAGCTCCGGCCGGGCATTGCCGCAGTTGGCACATCGCCAGGCGCCCAGATGCCCGAGGTAGATCGCGTCGTAGACCAGGCGGGCGCCGCAGCGCACACACCACTTCGAGTCGGCGGCGTGCTGCATCGCGCCCAGCCCGGCGGCGGGGTCGTCGATGCCGAACCAGGCCGTGGTGTCACGCTCGCGGCCGATCGAGGCCACCAGCGGGTCGTCGCCGTTGCACACCAGCAGCGAGCCGGGCGGCATCCCTGTCGTCATCTCGCGCCAGCGAGCCGCGACCAGCTCCAGCTCGCCGTAGCGGTCGAGCTGATCTCGGAACAGGTTGCCGAGCACCACCGCCGCCGGAGCCAGCGAGCGCGCAACGCCTGGCAGCGCGGCCTCGTCCACCTCGAACAGCCCAAGCTCGGCGCCGTCCGCCCCGAGCAGGGCCGAGGCCACGCCGGAGGCCAGGTTGGCTCCCGAGCCGTTGCGACACAACCGTTTGCCGGGCGAGAGGATCGAGGCGGCCATCTTGGCGGTGGTCGTCTTGCCGTTGGTGGCCGAGATCAGTGCCGAGCCGTCCGGCAGCCGGGCCGCCAGCCGGCCGATCGCGTCCGGCTGCATGCGCAGCAGCAGCTTGCCGGGCAGCGTCGTTCCGCCGCCCCGTCCGCTGACCCGCGACACAACCGCCACCGACCGGGCCAGCCCGGCTTTTGCCCGAAAAAGCACAGCCAGCCTAAGGACCGATGCTGAGCGCCTGGGACAGCTCCTCGTCGATGTCCGCCAGACGCGCCTGGAGACGCGACCACGCGGCGGGCTCGACCTGCTCGTACAACGACTCGGCCCGGGTGGCGTCCAGGTACCCGCGCCAGGCGCGTTGGCGGAGGCGGTCGGCCGTCTGCATCATCAAGCAGAATCGCTCGTCGACACGTTCACGGGGGTGGGTCGTCACGACCTTCGTAGTGTACCCGCTGGGTCTGTCGCGACCGTTGTCCGCTGGAGTGCGCCAATTGATGACCAGGCAAGGCACGGAGTCCGCGTTTGCAGACGCTCGCCGGTTTGCTATGCTCGTTGCGCTCGCCACGGCGGGTGGTCAGGGTTTGCGCCAAAAGTCTGCGCAAACGTGGATTCCACGGGATGGATGGATGCGGCGCAAGACGGTCTACCGGGCGATCGAGGGAATCGATCGCAGCCAGCTGGAAGAGTTCCAAGCAGGCATGCGCAAGCGCTACTCCGACGAGCACATCCTGGAGGAGCTGAACGCCTGCGCCAAGCGGCTCGGCCGCTCGCCGACGATGCGCGAGTTCGAGGCCGACCCCGAGACGACCGTGCACCCCCAGACGGTGATCGAGCACTTCAAGTCGTGGAACCGCGCCAAACGGCTGGCCGGGCTGGTGCCGCGCCGGTTCGCCACCCGCGACGAGCTGCTGCGGCTGCTGCGCGAGCTCGGTGAGCAGCTGGGCCGCGTGCCCACGGCCAAGGACATCGAGGCCCGAAAGGGCTCGATGCCGTCCAAGTCGCTGTACTGGCACACGTTCGGCTCGCTCAACAACGCTCTCAAGGAGGCCGGGTTCGACGTGCCGGTGGGGGAGGAGCGGCTGGAGCGAGCGATCGACCAGGGATCGTCGCTGGCCGTCAAGGTGGGGCGGCTACCGAAGTTTGCCGACTGGGCGCAGGCCCGCCGGGCTGATGAGTCGATGCTGACCGAGTGGCAGGTCTACCGCATGTTCGACGCCCGCCGCGGCGCGTGGTCGACGTTCCAGTTCCTGATCCGAAAGCGGCTCGAGGACAGCGGCGTCCCGGTCTCGCCCGAGGGGCGGATCGGCTGACCGCCGGCGGCGGTCGGTCAGGTCACTCGCAGATCGGGCAGTCATCGCGCTCGAGCAGCTGAAGCTCGAACACGGCTTCCAGCGCCGCCCGCGCAAGCAGCGGTGACATGTCGGGCTCGTCCGGCATGTGAGAGACGCCGTGCCACGGCACCAGGCCGGCGCCCATGCTGACCTGCACCTGCGCAACGGCGGCGGCGCCGCGCTCGGCGTCCGCGCCGCTCGACAGCTCGACCGGGCCGATCAGGCTGACGGTGGCGCAGCTGTCGGCGTAGCGAAAACGGCGCAGGTAGAACGGCGGCACCTCGCCGCCCAGATCGTGATAGCGGTAGCCGGCCGCGGCCGGCTCGGCGGGTACCAGGGCATGGGAGCAGCAGCGCTCCACCCGACGTAGGTCGAACGGATCGATGCCCCCTCGCAACCGACCCAGCATCTGCATCTTCATGCCATGGTTGTCGGCCTCGCGAGGGGCCTTCCCATCCCCCGGTGGTGCTAACTCACACAGGATGATTCGCAAGTTGAACCGATTTGCGCTCAAGAGTATGTCGCGCTTGGCCGATTTCTCAAGCACGGGGTCGAACCACGCCCCCCGACAAAGGAACAATCTCCGTGAGCAACGCGCCCACCGACGACGAGGCGACGCCGATCGAGCCCGCCGCAGCACTCGACTCGCCAGAGGCCGAGGTCGAAGAGCTGGATCTGGTGGAGAGCTCTGCTCCCGCGATCGACCTGCTGCACACCTACGTGCGGCAGATCGGCGACGGAGCCCTGCTGACCCACGCCGAGGAGCTCGATCTGGCACGGCGCAAGGACATGGGCGACGAGGCGGCCAAGGCCCGCCTGGTCGAGTGCAACCTGCGGCTGGTGATCAGTATGGCGCGGGCCTACTCCTCGTCCGGCGTGCCGCTGCTCGATCTGATCCAGGAGGGAAACATGGGTCTGATGCGGGCGGTCGAGAAGTTCGACTACCGGCGCGGCTACAAGCTCTCGACCTACGCCACCTGGTGGATCCGCCAGTCGATGTCGCGGGCGATCGCCGACCAGGGCCGCACCATCCGGCTGCCGCTGCACATCCTGGACGTGATCAGGAAGCTGCACCGCGCCAACCGCAAGCTGACCCAGTCGCTGGGCCGCGACCCGCTGCCGAGCGAGCTGGCGGCCGAGCTCGAGATCACGGTCGAGCGCGTGGTGGAGCTGCGCCGCATGATCGAGGATCCGGTCTCGCTGGAGACGCCGGTCGGCGATGGCGAGTCGCTGTTCGCCGACATGGTGGAGGACGTCAACGCGCCCCGCCCCGACGATCACGTCGCGGGCAACGAGCGCACCAAGGAGCTGCTCGAGGCGCTGGAAGGCCTCAACGAGCGCACCCGCCACGTGCTCGAGGCCCGATTTGGCTTGGGCGACCGCGAGCCGGCAACACTTGAACAGGTCGGGACGGAGATCGGCGTTACCAGGGAGCGGGTGCGCCAGATCGAGACGCGCGCACTGCGTGAGCTCGAGACCCGGAACCCGACCCTGAAGGACTTCCTGCCCGGTCACGAGTGAGCACGATCTCGGCCGTCATCGGATCGTTCGCCAGCCACCTGTCCCAGGTCAGCCTGGGGCTGCTGTGCGTGGCCGTCATCCTGCACCTGTCCAACCTGGCGCTGCGCGCGACGGCCTGGCGCGCGATCCTGAGCGCGGCGGTGCCGGGGCAGTGCGTGCGCTGGCGTGGCATCGCCGGCGCCTACATGGCCGGGGCCGGCATGAACGGCCTGCTGCCGGCCCGTGGCGGCGACGTGGTCAAGGTGGTGCTGGCGCGGCGGGCGGTACCCGGGGTGACCTGTGCGGTGGTCGCGTCAGGCCTTGTGGTCGAGACGCTGCTGGACGGCGTGGTGGGCGGATCGCTGCTGGTGTGGGCGCTGTGGACGGATGCCGTACCGGCCCGGCTGCTGCATCTGCGACCGCCCGGCGGGCCGGGCGTGGTGGTGGTCATCGCCGCGACGCTGGTGGGAGCGCTCGTGATCGCTGCCGGCCGCTCGCGCGGGCCGGCGGCACGGCTCGCACACAGGCTGCGGCAGGGAGTGGCGATCCTCGAGTC
>JAWVEC010000328.1:0-9701 GCA_033856975.1 Gaiellales bacterium | reverse complement strand
CGGCGGCGTGGGCGGCTGCAGCATCCTCTACCACCTCGCCAAGATGGGCTGGAGCGACGGTGTGCTGGTGGAGCAGTACGGCCTCACCCACGGCTCGACCTGGCACTCGGCCGGGCTGGTCGGCCAGCTGCGATCGACGGTCAGCCTGACCAAGATGATGCAGTACTCGGTGGGGCTGTACGCAGATCTCAAGAGCGAGACCGGCAAGGATCCGGGCTGGCACGAGCTGGGCGGCCTGCGGCTGGCGTCGTCGCGGGCGCGGATGGAGGAGCTGCAGCGCCAGGCCGGCTGGGCGAAGAGCTTCGGCCTGCCGGTCGAACTCGTCTCGGCGGCCGAAGCCCAGGAGATGTTCCCGCCGATGAGCACCGATGGCGTGCTGGGCGCGGCCTTCCTGCCGCAGGACGGCTACCTCGACCCCAGCCAGCTGACGTTCGCGCTGGCGGACGGCGCCCGGCTGCGTGGCGCCGAGATCGAGCAGCGCACGCGGGTGCTCGAGATCACGCTCAAGAACGGCCGCGTGCACGAGGTGGTGACCGACAAGGGCAGCATCCGCACCGACGTCGTGATCAACGCGGGCGGCATCTACGCGCCGCAGATCGCCCGCATGGTGGGCGTCGACGTGCCGATCATTCCCTACGCCCACGAGTTCCTGGTGACCGAGGCGTTCGAGCCGCCGCTGGCGGCGCTGCCCACGCTGCGCGATCCCGACAACTTGGTCTACTGGCGCACCGAGGTGGGCGGCCTGATCATGGGCGGCTACGAGCGCGAGCCGGCGCCGTGGGCGCTTGACGGCGTGCCGGACGGCTTCGAGGCGCAGCTGCTGCCCGAGGACTGGGAGCGGTTCGACGAGCTGCTGACCAACTCGATCAGGCGCGTGCCGGCGATGGAGGGCGCGCAGGTGCGCAAGCTGTTCAACGGCCCCGAGGCCTTCACACCGGACGGCGAGTTCATCCTGGGCGAATCGGACGTGCCCGGATTCTGGGTGGCGGCCGGCTTCTGCGCACACGGGCTGGCCGGCGCCGGCGGGATGGGCTGGCAGATGGCGGAGTGGATCGTGGAGGGCGAGCCGAGCCTCGATCTGTGGCACATGGACATCCGCCGCTTCGGCCGCCAGTACCGCAGCCAGGCCTACACGCTGGCGCGGGCGAACGAGGTGTACGCCACCTACTACGACATCAAGTACCCCAACCACGAGCGCCGGGCCGGCCGGCCGCTGCGGCTCTCGTCTGCTTATCAGCGGCTGGGCGAGCTGGGCGCCTCGTTCGGCGAGAAGTCGGGCTGGGAGCGCGCCAACTGGTTCGATCCCAACGCCGCCGCGGGCGACGAGTCGCTGCGCCCGCGCGGCTGGGCGGGCGAGAACTGGTCACCGGCGATCCATGCCGAGGCGATGGCCACGCGCACCGCCGCCGGCCTGTTCGACGAGAGCTCGTTCGCGAAGTTCGAGGTGCAGGGGCCGGGCGCGCTGGCGCTGCTCCAGCATCTTTGCGCCAACGACGTCGACCGCGCCGTCGACTCGGTCACCTACACGCAGATGCTGAACGCACGGGGCGGGATCGAGTGCGACTTCACGGTCACGCGGCTGGCGGCCGACCGGTTCCGGATCGTGACCGGCACCGCGTTTGGGAACCACGACATGGGCTGGGTGCGCAAGCACCTGCCGGCCGACGGCAGCGTGCAGCTGAACGACGTCACCTCGGCACTGGCCTGCTTCGGCCTGTGGGGGCCGCGGGCGCGGGACGTGCTGGCGCCGCTGACCAAGAGCGACCTCTCGAACGAGGCCTTCCGCTACATGACGGCGCGCGAGATCTCGATCGGGCACGTGCCGTGTCTGGCCGTGCGCGTGACCTATGTCGGCGAGCTGGGCTGGGAGATCTACTGCCCCAGCGAGTACGGCCAGGCGCTGTGGGACATGCTGTGGCAGGCGGGCCGCGAGCATGGATTGGCCGCCTGCGGCTACCGCGCCATCGACGCGCTGCGGATCGAGAAGGGCTACCGCGTGTGGGGCTCTGACATGACGCCGGAGGAGACGCCGGACGAGGCCGGCCTGGCGTTCGCCGTCAAGCCGGACAAGGGCGAGTTCAACGGCCGCGATGCGCTGCTGGCATCGCGCGCGGCCGAGCCCGAGCGGCGGCTGTGCTGCCTCACCCTGGCCGACCCGCGCTCGGTCTGCCTGGGCTCGGAGCCGGTGCGCGTCGGCGGCGAGGTGTGCGGCCGTGTCACGACCGGCGGGTACGGCTACGCCGTCGAGCGCTCGATCGCATATGCCTACCTGCCCGCGACGGCGGCGGCCGCCGGAACCGCGGTCGAGGTCGAGGTGTTCGGCGAGTGGATCGCGGCCGAGGTGTCGGCCGAGCCGCTGTGGGATCCCAGCGGCGCCCGCATCCGGTCCTGAGCGCTCCCCCCTGCCGCACGCGTCATTCGTGTAACAACGCGAGCTCGAACCGAGGCGGCATGCCCCGCATCCCGTACGCTTGGCGAATGGAGGCACACCGGATCCTGCTGGTCGAGGACGATGCCACGATCCGCGAGATGACGCGGCTCTCGCTGGAGCGTGACGGCTTCAGGGTCGAGACGGCCGGTGATGGCCACGCCGGGCTGGCGGCATTCCTGGCCGCGCCGCCCGACCTGGTGCTGCTGGACGT
Organism: Gaiellales bacterium; assembly: GCA_033856975.1. GTDB lineage: Bacteria > Actinomycetota > Thermoleophilia > Gaiellales > JAICJC01 > JAICYJ01. The sequence continues at coordinate 7,059 of JAWVEC010000328.1, read as the reverse complement.
GATGCTGCCGGGCCTGGACGGCGTCTCGGTCTGCCGCACGATCCGCGAGTCGAGCGTGGTGCCGGTGGTGATGCTGACCGCCCGCACCGACGCGGTCGACGTCGTGCTGGGGCTGGAGGCGGGTGCCGACGACTACGTCACCAAGCCGTTCCAGCCCTCCGTGCTGGCCGCCCGGCTGCGGGCGGTGCTGCGCCGCGCGACCCGGTCTGCGCCCTCGCCGCGGCTCGCCTTCGGCGACCTCGAGATCGATCCGCTGGGCATGGAGGTGAGCCGCGGCGGCGCGCCGCTGTCGCTGACGCCGACCGAGTACCGGCTGCTCCTGATGCTGGCCGAGAACGCCGGCGTCGTGCTCAGCCGGGAGCGGCTGCTGGAGGAGGTGTGGGGCTACGTGTGGGCGGGCGACACCCGGCTGGTGGACATGCACGTGCGGCGGCTGCGAGGCAAGATCGGCCACGACGTGATCGAGACGGTGCGCGGCGCCGGCTACAAGATGGTGCGGCCGTGAGGTCGCTGCGGGCACGGCTGGCGCTCGCGTTCGCGCTGATGGCGGCGCTGGTGGCGGGATCGGTGGGCGTGGTGGTGTACGAGCTGTCCGCCCAGGACCTGCTCGATCGCGCCCGCTCAAGAGTGGTCGCAAACCTGGGCGCGGCGGCGCACTTCTACCCGCTGACCAAGCCGCTGCTGCCCTACCCGGCGCTGCCGCAGGAAGACCCGTCGGTGCCGGCGTCGTTGCGGGCCTCGGTGCGGGCCGGGCACGTCGCGACCTACCTCGGCTCATGGCAGGGCCGCCCCGCGATCTGGGCCGGCCGCTCTTCGGCCGACGGTACGCCGCTGTTCGTGCGCAACTCGTACCTGCCCGAGCGGCAGTCGCTGGACGACCTGCGGGCGAAGCTGGCGTGGTCGGCGCTGGCGGCCGCGCTGGCCGGCGGCCTAGCCGGGATCGTGCTGGCGGGACGGCTCTCGCTGCGCTTGCGGCGGGCGGCGGTGACCGCGGAGCGGGTGGCCGCCGGCGACCTGGATGCGCGCATCGACGCGCGCGGCGGCGACGAGGTGGCCGCGCTGGGCGCCGCGGTCGACCGGATGGCGGAGGCGCTCAGCCAGCGGATCGAGCGTGAGCAGCGGTTCGTGGCCGACGTCGCCCACGACCTGCGCACGCCGCTGACCGGGCTGGTCGCGGCGGCCAGCCTGCTGGAGGGAGACCAGGTCGGCACCGCGATCAAGGAGCGGGTCGGCCATCTCAGCCACCTGGTCGAGGATCTGCTCGAGATCGCCCGGCTCGAGAACGGCTCGGCCACGCCCGATCTGCGCTGGGTCGATGTGGAGGCGCTGGCCCGTGACGTGGCCGCGCGCCATGCCGGGGTGGAGGTGTCGGCGGACGAGCCCAGCCGGGCGCTGGTCGACCCGCGGCGGCTGGAGCGCGTGCTCGAGAACGTGATCGCAAACGCCCAGCGCCACGGAGCGCCGCCGATCACGATCAGCGTGGCCGCGTCGCGCGTCACGGTGCGCGATCACGGACCCGGCTTCGCCGCGGACATGCTGGAGCGAGCCACCGAGCGGTTCGCGGCCGGCGATCCCGCCCGCGGCGAGGGCATCGGGCTGGGGCTGGCGATCGCGGCCGCCCAGGCGCGGGTGCTGGGCGGCGAGCTGGTGCTGGCGAATGCCGAGCAGGGCGGCGCCGTGGTCACGATCGAGCTTCCCGTGCTGCGCCCGTGAGCCGGTCGCGGCTGCTCGCACTCGGGCTGGTGGCGCTGGCGGCCGGCTGCGGCACCCAGAGCGGGCTGCACCTGGAAAATGGGGGCCGCACCGTGGCCGTCGCCAGCCGGCCGAAGCCGCCGGCTCCGGGGTCGCACCCGACCAGGCAGCCACGGCGGGTGACGGCGCGGGTCGCGCTGGGCGGCGTGCCGACGCTGGCCTGGGACGGCAGCTCGATGTGGGCGGCGGTGTGGGCAGACGGCCCCGGCGTGCTGGGCTCGCTGGTGTCGGTCGATGCCGTCACCGGCCGCGCGCAGCGCCCGCTGCCGCTGCCGCCCTCCGCCCGGCCCTACCTGCTCGCGGCCTCGGCCGACGGCCTGTTCGTGGCCACCGACCGGCGCGTGCTTCGCATCGACCCGGCCGGCGGGCGCGTGATCGCCAGCCTGGCTCTGCCCGGCCATCCCAAGACGATCCTGTTGGCGCGCGGCAGCCTGTGGGTGACGGTCGCGGGGGGCCCGCTGCTGCAAGTCGATCCCCTCCACCTGGGCATCGCCAACTCGTTCTCCGTGATGGCCGAACCGGACTCGGTGACGATCGTGCCCGGTGCCATCTACGTGACCGACGACCGCGACCGAGCGGTGGTGCGGCTCGATCCACGCAGCGGACGGCTGGCCTCCGCGGTCAGTATCGGCGCCACCGGGGCGGCCAGGCCGAGCATCGTGACGGTGTACGGCGACTCGATCTGGGTCTACGAGGGCAGCTCGGTGGTGCGGCTGGCGCGCCGCAGCCAGCGGCTGCTGGATCGCATCAGCCTGTCCGATGGCCGTGGGGCGATGGCGGCGGGCACCGGCGGCGTGTGGGTGACCGGCAGCTTCGGGGTGGCCCGCATCGATCCCGCCACCGGCGAGCTGGGACGGCCGATCGCGCTGCCCGCGGGCGGCGCGGCGCTGGCCACCACCGGCGACGCGGTGTGGGTCGCCGACGGCCACGGCACGCTGCTTCGGATTTCACCCTGACCGCCCCGCGACGGGCAGGTGCGGGAAGCGTCCGGCACGATCGCGGCGCAGCCAGCGCCGGGGCTGGTGGCGCAGCCAGGCGACCAGCTTCGTGTAGGCCACGCAGCGCACGTCGGGCTTGACGCAGACCGTGTCCACAAACCGGGTCAGTGCGCGCACGTAGGCGCCGTGGTTCCAGGTGGCGAAGTGGTTGCCGATCTCGAGCGGCGCCCGGCCGCCGTGGTAGTTGGCGGCGAAGTAGCGCATGTAGCTGAGGTAGGCGTTCTGCTCGAGCACGTGCGCGCGAGCGGGCGAGACCTCGGTTGCGTTGGACTGGTTGACGTAGAAGTTGTAGTCCATCGAGAGCGAGTCCCAGGGGGTGCCGACCAGCTTGATCAGCGCCAGCGGGAAGCTCCAGATGCCGTCGATCCGCTGCGGCCACGTGCCCGGCAGGCCGGTCGCGCTGGTGTCGTAGCTCATCCCGTCCGACCGCAGCGCAGCCCTCAGTTGGCCGAGGCGGCCCTCCAGGCAGGGCGTGCGCCCGCCCTGGATCGCGGCATCGGGCACCTGCACGCCGGCGCGGTGCAGCAGGTTGTGGAACTGGGCGATCTCGTGCAGCCAATCGTGCGTCGTCCAGGTGCTGACGCTGCCGGCATACGGCGCGCAGAAGTGGCCGTTGTAGTGGGTGCCGATCTCGTGCCCCTCCCCGTAGCCGAGGTTGAGCTGGTGCACCAGCGCGCGCACGGTGGCGGCGCTGTCGCTGAAGCCGATGTCCGAGCTGCCGGGCCGGTGACGGGGCGGGCGGTAGAACCGGGCGTGGGCGCGATCGAGCAGGTAGACGCCGGACAGGAAGAAGGTGAAGCGGGCGCCGGTGCGATGGCCGACGGCGCGCCAGTGCCGCCACAGGGCGGCATCGCCCGAGCCGTCGAAGGAGATCATCACGAACTGGGGCGGGCGCGCATAGCGGCGCGGCCTCGCTGTGGAGGGTGGCCGCGAGGAGGATGGCGGTGCGGGCAATGACGACGATCCGGCGCTGCTCGATCCCGCGCAGGCGCAGGCCACCGGCACCAGCAGCGCGGCCAGCACGGCGAGGGCTGTCCGGCCATGCTGCGCCTCGGGCGGCGCCGCTCCAGACGCCGCCCGAGGCGTGCTGCCCACCGCGCCCACTGCACCGGCCACGGTTGCGTCGACCGCGTCCACCGGCGCCGCGAGTGCTCCGGTGCGATGACGGCGGGCCAGCATGCGTCCAGGCTACGACCGCCCGGTATCCGGCCCGTGACGCGGGAGTAACGCTTTCGTAACGGGTGGTGCGGGCTACCTACGCCGCGGCGAGCACTGTGATGATCTGGTCGCGGCGCTGGCCGATGCCCACGATCGCCACCGGCACGCCCACCCGCTGTTCGACGTAGGCCAGGTAATCGCGGGCGGCGGCGGGCAGATCGGCGTACTCGCGTACGCCTGAGATGTCGACGTTCCAGCCCTCCAGCTCCTCGTACACCGGCTGTGCGTGGTGGAAGTCGCTCTGGTGTCCGGGGAAGTCCTCGGTGATGGTGCCGTCGGGCAGCCGGTAGCAGGTGCAGACCGGGATCGACTCGAAGATCGAGAGCACGTCCAGCTTGGTCACGGCCAGCTCGGTCAGCCCGTTCACCCGGGCGGCGAACCGCAGCCCGACCAGGTCGAGCCAGCCGCAGCGGCGATCGCGGCCGGTGACGGTGCCGTACTCAGCCCCGTGTTCGCGGATCAGCGCGCCGCGCTGCTCGTCGGCCTCGCTGGGGAAGGGGCCGGCGCCGACCCGGGTCAGGTAGGCCTTGGTGACGCCGAGCACCGAGTCGATACGGGTCGGCCCGAGGCCGAGGCCGGTGCAGGCGCCGCCCGCGACGGGGTTGGAGCTGGTGACGAACGGGTAAGTGCCGCTGTCCAGGTCGAGCAGCGTGCCCTGGGCGCCCTCGCACAGCACCCGCTGGCCGGCGTCGATCGCCTTGTTCACCAGCAGCGAGGTGTCGGCCACGAACGGCCGCACCCGCTCGGCATAGCGCAGCGTTGCCTCGGTCAGCGCGTCCTTGTCGAGCGGCCGTTGGTGGTAGATCTTGCGCAGCATGATGTTCTTGACCGAGAGCGCGGTCTGGATCTTGGCCCGCAGGATCTTCTCGTCCAGCAGGTCCTGCACGCGGATGCCCACCCGCGCCGCCTTGTCGGCGTAGGCGGGGCCGATGCCGCGGCGGGTGGTGCCGATCTGGAGGCTTCCCAGCATCAGCTCCGAGTCGGCGTCGATGATCCGATGCCAGGGCATGATCAGGTGCGCGTTGCCGGAGACGCGCAGGCCGGACACGTCGATGCCGCGCTCGATCAGGCCGTCCAGCTCCTCGATCAGCACCTCGGGGTCGATCACGCAGCCCGAGCCCAGCACGCAGATCGTGCCCGGGTAGAGGATGCCGCTGGGGACGAGCCGCAGCTTGTAGGTCTGGTCGCCCAGCACCAGCGTGTGGCCGGCGTTGTTGCCGCCCTGGTAGCGGGCGACGACGTCGGCCCGCTCGGCCAGCGTGTCGACGATCTTGCCCTTTCCCTCGTCACCCCACTGGGCGCCGACGATCACGCTGCACGGCACGGGATCTCCTCGGTCGTTAGTTCGGGCTCTGGGCCATGTTCGCGAAGCGCGTGTAGCGGCCCTGGTATGCGAGCTGAACGCTGTCGAGCGGGCCGTTTCGGTGCTTCGAGATGATCAGCTCGGCCTCGCCCTTGTGCTCGCTCTCGGGGTCGTAGTAGTCGTCCCGGTACACGAACATGACCAGGTCGGCGTCCTGCTCGATCGAGCCCGACTCGCGCAGGTCTGAGAGCTGCGGCCGGCGATCCTTGATGCCGCGTTGCTCGACCGCGCGCGAGAGCTGCGACAGCGCCAGCACCGGCACCTCGAGGTCGCGGGCTATCAGCTTCAGCTGGCGGGAGATGTGCGAGATCTCGTTGACCCGGTTGTCGAACCGCCCGCCGCCCGACATCAGCTGCAGGTAGTCGATCACGACCAGCGCCAGGTCGGGGCGGCGCGCCTTCAGGCGGCGCGTCTTGGCCTTGATCTCGAGCGCGGTCACGCCGGCCGTGTCGTCGACGTAGATCGGAGCCTCCTGCAGCTTGGAGCAGGCCGCGGTCAGCTTCGGCCACTCGTCCGGTGCCAGCTTGCCGGTGCGAAGGCGGCTGGAGTCGACCTTGCCCTCGGAGCACATCAGGCGCTGGGTGACCTCGTCGCGCGACATCTCGATCGAGAAGATCGCGACCGGCCGGTTCTCGTTGATGCCGACGTGGGCGGCGATGTTGAGCGCCATCGAGGTCTTTCCCATGCCCGGCCGGGCGGCCAGGATGATCAGGTTGGAGGCCTGGAAGCCGGCCGTGATCTTGTCCAGCTTGCGAAACCCGGTGGACACGCCGGTGATGTCGCGGCCCGACTCGTGCAGCTGGGTGATGCGCTCGAACGACTCGTTCAGCAGCGTCGAGATCGGGCTGAAGTCGCTCGAGATGCGCTGATCTGCGATCCCGAACACGGTCTGCTCGGCGCGATCGACCAGCTCCCGCGGCTCGCCCAGCCGCTCGTAGCCGAGCTGGGCGATCTCGGTACCGGCCCGGATCAGGTTGCGGTAGGTGCTGGCATCGCGGACGATCTCGGCATAGCGGAAGGCGTTGGCGACCGCCGGCACGGTCGATGCCAGCGTGTGCACCGCCGCCTTGCCGCCCACCTCCTCGAGCTGCCCCAGGTTCTGAAGCGCGTTGATCAGCGTGATCGAGTCGACCGTGCCGCCGCCGGCGTACAGGGTCAGGATGGTGGCGTAGATGGTCGCGTGCGAGCGGCGGTAGAAGTCCTCTGCGCGCAGCATCTCGGACACGATCGAGATCGCGTTGGCCGAGACCAGCATCGCCCCCAGCACCGACTCCTCGGCGTCGAGGTCGTGCGGCGGGACGGTCGCCGGATGCTGCTGCTGGTCGACAGCCATCAGTCGATCATCTAGTAATCGTCGGGCTCGGCTTCGAACGCCTCGACGCCGCCCTCTTCACCCGCCGCGCCGGGGACGACCATCACCTTCACGAGCGCGGTCACATCGCCCCACACGGTGACGCTGACCTTGTAGCTGCCGAGCGCCTTGATCGCGTCGTCCAGCGCCACCTTGCGGCGGTCGACGCGGATCTTCCGCGCTTTCCAGATCGCGTCGGCGATGTCGCTGGAGGTGACCGAGCCGTAGAGCCGGTCCTCGGCTCCGGCGCGGGCCTTGATCGTCAGCACGGTGCGGTTGAGCGTGTGGGCGATGTCCTGCGCCTGCTCGTCGCTCTGCGCCTCGTGCCGGCGCCGCATCTCCTCCTGCCGTTGCACCTGCGCCACCATGCCGTCGGT